>JAITVH010000090.1 GCA_031285905.1 Prevotella sp. | reverse complement strand
TCGCCGTCAATAAGGTATGTAGGGGTAAACTTAAAAGTAAGTTTTTAAGATTATGAAAAAGTACATTAAATACATATTACTTATTATAGGATTGGCTATCCATAACGGATGTAGCCATTTCGACGACCTGAATACCGACCCCAATGCACCTGTCGTGTCTACTGCCGCTATGCAGGCTACAAAACAGATAGTGGATATGATGTATAAAGGAAGTGCCAAAAATTACTACTATGATGCGCTTTTGAGCAAGCATATGGCATGGGGAGAAATCATTGAGGGGTATCAGTACAACCAGTTTGGACGCACAGGATTGAGTATGTATACCAAAATCATCGATTGCATCAAGATGGTGGAACTGGCAGACGACAACTACAAAGATGCATACACCGGGTTATATTTGTTCATCAAGGCTTACGAGCTGTTTTTCGCTTCGGTGAGTGTCGGTGATGTTCCATACAGTGAAGCATTCAGGGGTGAAGAAGGAATAACCAAGCCCAAATACGATACCCAAAAAGAAGTAATGATACAGGTACTGGACGATCTGGAAAAAGCATACGCCCACTTCTCAAAATCGGCGAAACCTTTTGATGGAGATCCGGTACACGAAGGCGATCCTGAGAAATGGAAAAAGGCAGTTGCCACCATGCAGTTGAAAGTACTTATCTACCTGTCGAAAAAAGAATCTGACAGCGATCTGAATATAAAGAAGCGTTTTGCAAAGATTATCAGCGAAAAGCTATTGATGGAATCGAACAAGGACAATTTGCAGCTTACCTATGGCGAAAAATCCTCTCAGATATGCCCAATGTACTATAAGAAGGATGCCAACTTTGTATATCCGATGCTCTCCAGCGTGCTGGTAGATACTTTGAAGGAATACAACGATTACAGGCTGTTCTACTATGGGAAACCTGCCAGATCGAAAACAGATGAAGGAATAGAGGCAGACGAATGGGATGCTTATCCATCGGTAGATCCGTCCGACTCGTTCGATAAAATGGCTGCCGCTTTTTCCGGCAAAAGTTTCACAGGGCTGAATGAACGCTATACCCACCTGGAAACGGGTGAGCCCCTCATCAGGCTGGGGTATGCCGAACAGAACTTCATCATTGCCGAAGCATGCCTGCGCAAATGGATAGATAAAGACCCTACGCCATATTATCAAGAGGCAATCAGAGCCAGTATGGAGTTTATCGTAAAAAACACGCCGGATGAAGAACGCTTCCACCATAACAGAAAGATAACGCCGGAATATATAGAGGAATACCTTGAAAATCCGGTTATACAACTGGAAAAGACAACGGCCTCTTTCGAGAGGGACCTGAATAAGATAATCACTCAGAAATACCTGGCCTCATTCCTGCATTTCCCTTGGGAAAGCTACTATGAATACAGGCGGACGGGGTATCCTGAGTTTCCGATAAATCCGAATACTAACAGAAATACCATACCCGACAAAATACCCGTGCGGTGGATGTACGACCAGCGCGAATACGATCTCAACAAAGAGAATGTAGAAGAAGCTGTGAGACGGCAATTTAACGGGAATGACAACGTAAACGAATTGATATGGATGCTTAAAGACTAAAACGACAGGAAAGCCTAGCGCCAGATCAGGATAATACCCTGCTAATCAAAAAAGGTAAAACAATGTAATTGGCTAATGACGAAAAAAGCCTCTATGGCTATGCTATGCCCTGAACGAAAGTAAATAACGATATAAACTGAAAGAATAACAATAAAAACGATGCTGCTATGAAAACTTAACAATTGAGAACGATACGGGGAAAACCATTATTCCAGGATAACTAACTGTTTATCAACAAAAATAAACATTATTGGCTATTAACAAAAATAACCTCTATGGCTGTGCTATGCTTTGAATGGAAGAAACCGAACAACAAAATAAGGATGGAGAAGTCCATCGATTATGAATCTTAAAATACTGTGATTATGAAGAATTTATTTTTTATCCTATCCACGCTGTTCTTATTGGGAATAAAGAGAATCCCATAAAATGGAATAATGGATTATTTGAATAATTAAAACAATATGTCTAATTAAAAATCTATGAGAAAATGAGAAAATTTTTAGTTGTTTTCGCTGCATTTTTCTTGATTGGGCTGGTGTCGTGTAGTGATAGCGACTCGGGAACTGAGGTGGAAGAAAAACCTTACGACCCGACCAAACCGGTTCAGTTGACAGGCTTTATCCCCGAAACAGGCGGGATGGCTTCGCAGGTAATTATCAAAGGGGCAAATTTTGGCACAAATGCCGATTCCCTGAAAGTGTACTTTAATAAAAAACGGGCGAAAGTGATCCGTACCATTGGCGACCTCGCCTATGTACTCACTCCTAAACTTCCGGGCGATACCTGTGATATATCTGTAGTAGTAGGTAAGGATTCGCTGGTATATGATAATAAATTCTACTATCAAACATTGGTACAGGTTTATACTATTGCCGGGACACCGGAGGATAAGCAAAGTCTTGACGGGACATTAGCTGATGCCCGATTTTGGAAGCCTTACTATCTGGCAGTAGATAAGGAGAAAAATATTTTCGTAGGAGAATACGAACGTACGGCACGTATGATGAGTGAAGAAAAGAATCTGGTAACAACTCTATACAAAGGTACATCTGGCCATATTCTTTCAGGATGTACCGATGGAAATGGAGAAGTAGTCTATTTTCCAATGGATAGAGCTCCTTATTATCTGGAGTTCGATCCCGAACAGCAATGGACACCACGGCGCATAAACCCGACTATCAGGCAGGGGGATGAAATCGACTTTGAAGGGAAATATTCATTTACCATGAGCGAATTGGATGGTATGCTCTATAGTATTACCAAAAAGGGAGAATTAGTAAAAATAGATCCTAAAACCCGTGTCGTGTCACTGGTAAAAAAAGATATACTAAAAGAATATCTTCAAGGAGTAATCCAGGTTTATTTATGTTTTCATCCGACCGAAAAACATATGCTTTATTTTGTCAATCCGTCTTCAATGGATCCAAATGACGGCCCAATCCCTGGTACTGACCGTATTTACCGCATGGATATGAACACACTGGAATATGAAGTCTATGCCGGATCGGGAATAAAAGGACATCTGGACGGGAATAAAGATGAGGCTGAATTTAGTAATCCTTGTCAGATTTGCTTTGATGCAGATGGCAATCTCTATGTAGGTGATACAGACAACTATTGCGTCAGAAGAATATCACCTGAAGGGATTGTATCAACCATAGCCGGAATACCGGGAACCAGTGGTTACCTGGATGGCGATCCCGAAGTCGCTTTATTTAACCGTTTCTGGGGAATGAAAATAGACATCGATGGTACACTCTATATCGCAGACTATTATAATTACTGTGTTCGTAAGTTAACTATTCAATAAGACTATGAGAAACAATAAAACCACAAAAAACTATTGGTGTATCAGGCAGGTATTAATAGGCTTGCTGATGCTTTGCCTGTCCGGCACAGCATATACACAAGACAATGCCTCCCTCGCACTCGAAGGAACGGTATATGACGAATTCGGTGAAACGCTTGTCGGGCTGGCTATCTACCTCAAAGACCGTCCCGGTACGGGCTGGATGACCGACGACAACGGTAAATTCTCGGTGAAGGCCGACAGGGGCGATATGCTCGTGTTCACATACATTGGTTATGAACCTATCGAGTATCTGGTAACTAAATCGGAGAAAGATATGAAAGTGCAGATGAAACCTACATCGCACCAACTGGATGAAATGGTGATCGTAGGTATGGGCCAGCAACGCAAAGTCAGCGTAGTGGGAGCCATTACCTCGGTAGATGTCAGCCAGTTGCAGGTTCCGGCCACGTCCATCAACAATATGCTGGGAGGACGTGTTGCGGGTGTGATCTCCATGCAATCCAGTGGTGAACCCGGCAAAAACATCTCTGAGTTCTGGGTACGCGGTATCGGTACATTCGGAGCCAACAGCTCTGCACTGGTACTTATCGATGGACTGGAAGGCAGCCTGAGCCAGGTAGACCCTGCCGACATAGAGTCTTTCTCTATACTGAAAGACGCTTCGGCTACTGCCGTATATGGTGTACGCGGGGCAAACGGTGTGGTACTGATCACTACCAAGAGAGGAGTGGAAGATAAATTATCAATTACCGTAAGGTCGAACCTCAAGCTATCGGTTCTGCAAAGGATGCCCGATTTCCTCGATGCTTACGATTATGCCAAGCTGGCAAACGAAGCTTCCATCGTTTCGGGTAATCAGGCACGTTATTCCGATGTTCAGCTCGAAATGATAAAATACGGACTCGATCCCGACCTGTTTCCTAACGTGAATTGGAGAGACGAGATACTCAACAAGACTTCGTGGCAAAATACGCAATACATTAGCGCCCGTGGAGGCGGATCGGTAGCCAAGTATTTCCTGAGCCTCGGTATGTCTCAGGAGTCGGCTGCATATAAGCAGGACAAATCGAGTAAATACCGGAAGAATGTAGGGTACAATACATACAACTACCGTACGAATCTGGATATCAACCTGACCAAGACTACCCAACTCTATCTGGGATTGGACGGTTATATTTCGATCAACAATCTGCCGGGTGCGATGGATACAGATCAGCTTTGGTCATCGCAGGCTAAACTTACCCCGTTGACAGTTCCAACTCAGTACTCAAACGGACTATTGCCGGCATATGGTGTAGGTGACCTGGTATCGCCGTATATCCTGCTCAACCATACAGGTATGTCAACCAAAGAGACTTATAAGAATATGGCAACTTTAGCCGTGTCTCAAGACCTGAACTTTATAACCAAGGGGCTGAAGGCCAGGGTACAGGGAGCTTTCGACAATCAGTCGTATTTTGATGAAAGACGTCACAAAATGCCGGATCTGTATAATTCCACACGCCGCACACCGGATGGCGACCTGGTAATGATCAAACGTGTTACCGCATACGATGCGCAATATACATCATCGGAATCGCAATGGCGGAAATATTTCTTCGAAGGAACAGTGAATTATGACAAAGTAGTGGACGAAAAACACCGCTTCGGTGGGCTACTATACTACTATATGAGTAGCGAAAAATGGACAACATACAAAACCAGTATGAGCGCTATACCGAAAAAATATCAGGGGATATCAGCCCGTCTTACTTATGGTTTCCAGGACACCTATATGCTGGATGTTAACTTCGGTTACACCGGTTCCGAAAACTTCAAGAAAGGCGAACAATTCGGTTTCTTCCCATCCGTAGCCTTAGGCTGGATACCTACACAGTATGAATGGACTAAGGACAACCTTCCTTTCCTCAGTTTCCTGAAGATTCGCGGATCATACGGAACTGTAGGTAACGACCGTATTGCCGACGACCGTTTCCCATACCTTACCATTATTAATAGCAATGCAGCCGGAGGATGGGGCGGTTCGGGCCTTATAGAAACAGTGGTAGGAGCCGATAACCTGAAATGGGAAGTATCGAAAAAAGCCGATGTGGGTATAGAAGGTAAGTTGTTCAATGACAAACTGGAATTTGTAGTCGATGCATTCCACGACAAGAGGGATGGTATATTCCAAAAACGTACGCAGTTGCCTACATGGGTAGGATCAATGAGCATGCCTTACGGTAATGTGGGTTCGATGGTAAGTTATGGTGCTGACGGAAATCTGAGCTACAGGCAAGATTTCAGTAAAGACCTCTCTTTCACTGTACGTGGTAACTTCACTTATTCTACCAATAAGATCAAATCATGGGAACAGCCTTATCAGAAATATGATTATCTGTCCTATATCGACAAGCCATATAACGTACTTCGGGGATATAAGGCTATCGGTTTGTTCAAAGACGATCAGGATGTACTTAGCAGTCCTACCCAGTTTGGAAATGTACGCCCGGGAGATATCAAATATAAAGACATCAATGGCGATGGTAAAATCGACACCGATGATATGGTTCCTCTTTCGTATTCCCCGTTCCCTCGTTTGATGTACGGATTCGGGCTGGAAGGAAGATATAAGGCCTTCACATTCGGCGTATTGTTTAAAGGAACAGGAAATACTGATTTCTTTAAGCACTCTAAAGGTGATGGATATTTACCGTTTTACGGATCTAATACCGGTAATGTACTGGCTATAGCCAACGAGCAACAAAATCGCTGGACTCCGGCATGGTATTCGGGTGACCCTTCTACCGAAAGAGAAGATGTACTGTTCCCGCGCCTAACTTATGGGCCTAACGAGAACAATGATAAATACTCTTCTTTCTGGCTGGGAAACAGCAGGTATCTGAGACTTGAGGAAGTGACGCTTAACTACAACCTGAGGCTGGCTGCGCTGAAAAGGATACTTAGCTTAAACTCAATCGATGTGCAGTTTGTCGGACGCAACCTGTATGTATGGGATACAGTAAAGATATGGGATCCTGAACAGGCAAAAGATAATGGTTATAAATATCCTATCCCTATGACCTTTACACTACAATTGTACCTTAACTTTTAATGAAAGAATTTGAAATATGAAGAAGATAAAGTTTTTTATTGTCGCCGCCATATCATCACTCCTGATGATGACATCCTGCAACTATCTGGATGTAAGCGACTACTTTGAAGACACACTGAATATAGACTCTGTATTCCATAAAAAAGTGAATGTCGAAAAGTTCCTGTGGGGAGCTGCCGCCTTGTTGCCTGACGAAAGCAATATATTCAAACATGGCTATTACCCGAGTATTATGGGTAGCGATGAAGGTTTTACCATGTGGGAATCTTCTTATTATCCCCAACGTTTACCAATCGATGAGATTACAGCCGACAACATGGGTTCTATGAATATATGGACGGCCATGTATCAGGTAATACGCAAAGCCAACACTATCTTTACCCGCATCGATGAATGTAAAGACCTGACAGCTCAGGACAAACGCGAGATTGTAGGATATGCACATTTCCTCAGAGGATATGCTTATTATTTCCTGTTGATGAGCTACGGCCCAATATTGAATGCAGGCGATGAAGTATATGCCACAAACCTTGATCCTGAAGCCTATCAGAAATACCGTTCAACGTACGATGAAAGCGTGGAATATATATGCAACGAACTGGAAACCGCGGCATCCTATATTCCGCCTGTAGTTCCTATCAATGTATTCGGACGCCCGACTAAAGGCGCTGCTTACGGGCTTATCGCACGTGTAAGGGTATATGCCGCCAGCCCGTTATATAACGGAGGGCAAGCGTCCAGAACATATTTCTCTAACTTTAAGCGCAAATCGGACGGCGTATATTATGTTTCACAGGAATATGACGAGAAGAAATGGGCAGTTGCCGCCGCTGCATGTAAGCGGGTGATGGAAATGAACTATTCATTACATACCATCGAAAAAAGAGAAGATACTCCCGAGTTGCCATTAGGGATAACATATGACCAGAACTATTATAAAGATTGGCCGGAAGGCGCAGCAGGGATCGATCATTACCGCTCTTATGCCGAGATGTTCAACGGCGAAACCTTAGGATTCAAAAACACAGAGTATGTATTCGGTAAGAACTCCGGCGCTGTAAGAGACGGTACAGACCTTGCATTCCCGGCTCAGTTTGGAGGATGGAACTGTATGAGTATTCCTCAGAAAATCATCGACAATTATAAGATGATAGATGGATATGACATCAATAATTCAAGTGATTTATATCCATATACCGAAGAAGGATTTACAACTACCGATAGGGCATTCTCTGGATATACAATCAGGCCAAATGTGAATAATATGTATCTCAACAGAGAGCCTCGTTTCTATGCCAGTATAGGATTCAGTGGTTGTCTGTGGCCTATGAACTCTACCACGGAGAATGGTAAATTTATGCAACAGGCATTTTATTCCAAAGATGGTAACTCCGGTTCAAGTGCGGCAACACAGGGTGATAAACGTAACTACCCTATTACCGGATATGTACCTAAAAAGTATATCCATCAGGATGATGCATGGTCAGGAACCAACTCGGCTGTCTTAAGTAAATCGTTCCCGATCGTAAGGTATGCCGATATATTGCTGATGTATGCAGAATGCCTCAACAACCTCACTCAAAGCCACACTGTCTCTATAGGTGAAACGGAGTACACATTTACCCGTGACAAAGACGAGATTCGCAAAGCGTTTAATCAGGTACGTTACAGAAGCGGTCTTCCGGGGCTTACTGAGAATCAATTGAACAATGCCGATGCATTCTTTGAAGCGCTGAAGGTAGAACGTATGGTAGAATTCCTGCACGAAGGCCTGCGCTATTATGATGTACGCCGCTGGGGTATCGTAAAAGAAGAAGAAGCTAAACCTATCATGGGTATGGATACCGATAAGACCGAAAGAGGTGGCTATTACAACAGGGTGATCTGTAATTACAGTACCGTACGTAACCGGGTTTTCAAAGACAAGATGATCTTACTTCCTATCGACAGGCAGGAAATAAAAAGGGTGTTAACGCTGGATCAGAATCCGGGCTGGGAAAACTAATATAAATACATTCTTATGATGAAAAATATGAAATCTATATTAAAATATTTACTGGTAGGCGTAATGTTTATCCAATTCGCATCCTGCGAAGAAGATCTTCTGAATGAAGAGCATTACAAAAAAATCATCTACCTGAAGAGTGGCGATAACAATATATTCAGTTATCCCCATGCTCTCAACGACTCGTTGACTACAGGCTATATTACCGTAGGCAGTGGAGGATCTATGCCACTGGACAATGATGTATTGGTAAAGCTTGTGATGGATGAGGATGCTATCGGCCAGCTTGAGTCATACAATTACCGGTATTTCGGTGAAGAGTATGGCAAATATGCACAGATGCTAAAGCCTGAACGCTATGTGTTACCTTCGTTTGATATTATACTCAGGGCAGGACAGCTCTCGGCGACTACTTATGTTCCGATACAAGTAGACGCAAACGGGTTATCGCCTGATACTACTTACATGTTGCCTTTACGTATCCAGTCGGTAGAAGGGGTTGAAATAAACGAGGAGAAAAATTTCGTTTTATATGAGATAAAGCTGGAAAACAAATATTCTTCGGTGAAGTCGAGAACATATAAAATGCGTGGAACAAGACAGCCTGAGAGCGCATCGATGGCTTCCAATATTACCACGAATAAAGAGTTAGCTCCGCTGTCGAAGAATGAAGTGCGTATATTTCCCGAAAATCTGAATTACTCTACTGATCTGGCTACTATCGAAAGATCTACAATAGTGTTGACTATCCATGACGATAATAAAGTCACTTTAAGGCCATACAGGACAATTAAAGTAGAGCAGCTGGAAGACTGTACATACGATCCCGAAGAAAAGCTGATCACGATAAATTATAAATATCGCCGGGCTTCAGACAGCGAGTGGATTACTGTTCATGAAAGATTGTACAGAATAGAGTAGTATTAATTTTATGTATATCAAAATAAAAAATATGGAAAGAATAATTTATATATTATTGATATCCTTATTCTTGTTCTCTTGTAGTGATGATGATAAATATCCTGAAGGCTCTTACTTTTCGTTAGCCGAAACAGGAATCACCTTTGAGAGCAATGACGGACAGCAAACAGTAGAACTGATAAATGTCAAAGGAGAAGTAAAAACCAAAGTGATAACAGAAGATGCAGGCTGGTGTACCGTATCTGTTTCGGGCAACTCTTTGGTAGTGAAGGTTACTGCAAGCACCCTTTTCAAAGGCCGTACAGCGAACATTGAGGTTACCAGCGGTGATGAAAAAGTGAACCTGATGGTGAGACAGGAAGGGATGGAATATACTAACATTCCTAAAGTTGAGAATCTGGAAGCTATTCCCGGCCGGGGAGAGATAACTCTTAAATGGGATATTCCAAAACAGGATAATTTCTCTCATGTAATTATTACATATGAAAAGAAAGGTCAGGAATACAAGATCATTTTAGACCAAAATATTAAGGAATATACTGTTAAGGAATTGATGAAAGGTGATGGAGAACATACTTTCTATGTACAATCTATCGACAAGGACTGGAAATACGGCCCGATAGCCCAAGCTTCAGCAACACCCGATAAACTGGTTGCTATCCGTTTCGAAAGTGAACCGAAAACCAAATTCCTTCCTCATTATTTAGCAGAAACCAACACTCCTGTGCTGTTGCGTATCGGAAGTCTGGAATTCTATGAAAATGAGCAGTCCATTGTAAATCTGGAAATCGATGAAGAACTTTTGGCTAAATACAATAAGAATAATAGTAAATCATTGCCAATTATACCTTTAGACAGGATCGTTCTCCCTCAGGATTATGTTTATACAGGTACTCAACCATTCCAGGATATGATTATCAATATTAACACTATCGGCCTAAAAGACAGGGATTTTTATGCATTACCATTAAAGATATCTTCTGTAGCTCCCGGCGTGATCAGTGAAATAATGTCTGAAATAGTCATAGAATTCTATGTAGACGACTTAGAAGGATGGTATACTGTCGACCGTCTCGAAAAATGCGGAGAAGGAGCAGGCAGTTATCCGTCTGACCCTAATGCACGGCGCAGGTATATAAAACGTACCGGATCAAATACCTGGGAAACCGGTTATCTGTTTAATGCATATAGTTCGGGTCAAGATCATAGAGGAAATGGCGGAACAAATATTCAATTTATAACTCTTGATACTGACACGAAGAAAATCCATATCCAGCAAAACGGATATGGCACAAGTGATGACCGGAATGCATATGATCCGTCGATAAGTGAATTACACATCGAATACCTGTACTCGGCATGGGCAGGCTGGTGGACTCACGAGAGGATGTACAACAGATCTATGAGTAAATAAGTAGAAGTAATAAATATCTAAATTATTAGAAGATCGTCACAATTAATTATCTAGCCCGGAAGCAGTAAGCAGGGCAGGTAAGTGACATTAAGAAAAACAGAAAATGAAAAAACTAAATATTTATATCATCTTATCCTTTTGCTTTTTTCTTTTCAGCATGAATATATCATGTGAAACTAACGGAGCCGAAGATATTATCGACAACACAGATACGGGTAAAGATAAAGACAAGGATAAGGACAAAGATGACGAAGATAAGGATAAGGATGATGATAAAGACGATGGCGATGATGACGGGAATATTGATCCGCCTCCTGTTGCCGGAGACACAGAACTGAAAGTTTTCCAACTCAATCTGTGGCACAGCACTTCGACTGTACCAAGTGGCTATGACGGCGCAGTGGATATTATTAAGCAACTGGAACCGGATATCGTAATGCTATGCGAAATAAACAATAGTAACAATGAATTTTTTGTACCTAAATTACTTAAAAGCTTAAGGCAAAAAGGACTGGAATACTATGGCGAGAGCCTCGATATGAGCGTGGGTATTTTGTCAAAATATAAATTGAAAGATTTTGACCGTTTCAAAAGTCCGGGGTCGATGCTCAAAGCCTCAGTCGATATCAATGGGCAAACGGTAGTAATATATTCCGCACATCTCGATTATACCCACTATGAATGCTATCTGCCACGGGGATATAGCGGCACCACATGGAAAAAACTGGATGCTCCTGTCACTGATGTAGACTATATTCTGGTGGCCAACAGGGAAGCCACAAGAGATGAGGCGATCGCTAATTTCATTGTGGATGCAAAGAAAGAGACAGATAAGGGCAATATAGTCATTATGGGAGGCGACTTTAACGAACCGTCGCATCTGGACTGGCAGGAAAACACAAAGGATCTGTGGGATCATAACGGTGTTGTTATCAACTGGGATTGTTCTGTGATGCTTACAGAGGCAGGCTATAAAGATTCGTACAGGGAGATCTATCCCGATCCGGTTAAATATCCGGCTTTCACATTTCCTTCTGCCAATAAGTATGTAGATGTAAGTAAGCTGGCATGGGCTCCCGATGTGGACGAAAGAGACAGGATAGACTTTATCTACTTCTACCCTAATCCTGTAATAAGTCTTGAGGATGCTAAGATAGTAGGCCCGTCGGGATCGGTGTATTTTGGAAAACAGGATGTACATGATGCCGAAGATGAGTTTATAGAGCCTAACGGCGTATGGCCGACTGACCATAAAGGAAACATGGCTACATTTGTCATCAAAGCAAGTGAAAAACAAGAATAATCAAATTAATCATAGAATAATGGGAAAGAGAATTCTAATTTTGGGAATAGTATGTATCTGTGTCATATCCGGTTGTTTTGCCAAGCCTCCTAAAAAGATAAGGTTTGCCTTTATGACGGATATACACCTGAATAAGGCGAATGGCAACGACCGCTATAACGGGCTGTTACAGGCCATAGACAAGGTGAAAAAATCTAAGGTCGATTTCATCGTCATAGGCGGAGATGTGGTCGATGTAAGCGGAATGGGTAAGAATATGGGGAAAAGGGATGCCGACAGTCTATATGTCGTTTATAAGGAAACTTTTGATAAGACAGGCATAGAATATTATCCCACAATAGGAAACCACGACCGATATTTTGACAAAGAAAACGGATTTGTGAATGGTGATGAAATCTTCAATAGTTACTTTGGCAAATCTTATTACACATTCGAGAAAAAGGGAGTGCGTTTCTTTATTATCAACTCAGTACAGAGTACAGACAAAGGCGGGCTATCCGTTGGCGATGAGCAACTGGGATGGCTGAAAGGTGAACTCTCCAATGTTTCTAAGACTACTCCTATCATCGTTTCTACGCACGTGCCAGTATACTCCCTTTATTATCCTGTAGTAGAAGGTACTTACAAATTTGTGGATGTAATAGCAAATTATAAGGAGCTGCTAAAAGCTTTTGAGGGATACAACCTGAAACTCGTACTGCAAGGACACCAACACCTGCATGAAGAAATGTTGCTGCAAGATGTACAATATATCACCGGCGACGCTGTATGTGCCGGATGGTGGGGCGGCGCATTCCATGGTACGGAAGAGGGGTTCCTTGAGGTAGAAATTGATAAGAAGGACGAAATAACATGGGAATATATCGATTATGGATGGACTCCGCGATAATGGAGGTGAATAGCCGGAACTAAGATATACCAAAAGAATATTTTCATCTTTTTTTTCTGAATTTATCTATACATAAAACGGTAATGATACCGGGTGTATTTTTCTGTAACAATGTAGGGGCAGTGGCTTGTCCCTGCCCGTTGATCATGATTTAGGGCGACCACAAGGGATCGCCCCTACAGAAAAACATCAATATACATTTTTGTATAATTAAATTAATTAATAGATAAACCAATAAAAAAAGAAAAAGATTATGAAGTACACAGAAAAACTGGTAGACAAGATTGTCAGATTGATAGAAGGTGATTCGTATTCCATTACGGAAATATGTGAAGTGGTGAAAATTAACCGGAAAACATTCTATGAATGGTGCGATACCAAACCGGAGTTCAGGAAAGCGATCGAAGAAGCCGAAGAACGGCGCGACGAGGAACTGATGATAACCGCCCGCAGGTCACTCCGCCGGAAGCTGGAAGGCTATACCCTGAGGGAAACAAAAAGGGAGTATGTACCTGCTGTAAGCAATCCGCAACATTTTATCCTGACAAAAGAAGTGGTCAAAGAGAAAGAGTACCCGGCCGATACGGCAGCCATTAAGATGATGCTAGACCGTAGCGACAGGCGTAAGAAAGAAAAAGAAGAATTGCAGATAAAAGAGCCTAAGCCATGGATCATAGAGACTACCGACCCTGAGTTGGGCACAGTGATGAGGCAGGCCATAGAAAGGTTGCAGACATGGAAAAAGCCGGGATAAGAATGAAGAATGAGGAATTGCGAAGCAATCGACGGAGTCAATTAAGAATTACCTGCTCGCACCAGCGAGGGCTTCTCGATAGATGAGGCTGTCAAGTTCTCAATTGCCCTGCCTTTTAAGGCAGGGGTACAGGTATTGCAAGAAAAAAGACTTTAGTCGAAAAATTGTTTGGCTAAAGCCATTTTCACCTATTGATCTTAATCCTCCGCTTAAAAGCGGAGGCAATTGAAATGCAGAACTTAACAGCCTTGCTCGCGCAGGCTTCCAGCCTGTGTGTTATGAAAGAATAAATTAAAATACACACGGACGCGACGTCCACGCGAGCAGATGCTGACGATAGAATTGAATTAACAATCGCCGAAGCGAAGGCGAGGCAAAATCGGCAGAGCGAAGCGGAGCCAAAGCATCTCGTCTATATATCAAGGGGAGATCCTTCGTTCCTCAGAAACAACGTTCGACGGAGTGTAACGTAGTCAATGACAACAGAGAAAATAATGAAAAGTAGGGGCAATCCCTTGTGGTTGCCCGGATATATGATAAAGTAGGCAGGGACAAGCCACTGCCCCTACAGGCAACAATGGAAAACCTGTTACTTCTGTTACTTTTTAGTTAAAATTGAAAGAGAGAATTAAGATGATAACAATACAATATAATTGAAAGTAGGGGGCTGTGTCAAAAGTAGAATTGCACTATCAAAGTGATACCCTCTACTGTCATGCTGACGAAGGAAGCATCTTTTAATGCTGAAAAAGAGATCCTTCCTATCGTCAGGATGACAAGAAGATATTAAAAAATACTTTTGACACAGCCCCGCAATAAGCAACAAGCGTAAGCATTACGCCCCTACATTGCCAATTACAATAAAATATTGGAATGTTTATGAAACATACTACCATTAAAAACAAAATTATCCTATGAAATATCTTATTTTATTTGGAGTTCTGTTCTCCTGTTTCTTTTGTGTAAACGCCCAGACCGAAAAGGAGAATCTGGCTTTGTGCCTCGATGGAAAAGATAACTGTGTCTGTATAGGTATGGGAATAATAGAAGCCCCGTGGACAGTAGAGGCCTGGGTAAAAGGCAACGACAGCGACTGGAAAGAATCGGAGGTTGTTATTGGCGGTGGCGAATATAGCATACTGAGTTATGCCGATAATAATCCCTTACAGATAAAGAACGGAAAGTTGCATAGTACCAAGGCTGGCTTATGGTCATCATCCGTTATGGATGATAAGTGGCACCATGTAGCCGTGAGCTGCGATGGTAAAACAACCCGTTTGTTTCTGGATGGTAAAGTGGTAGATCAGAAAGAGATATCCATGGCCATACTTCCCGGAACTATAGGGACAGATAACAGCCCGGAAACGACTTTCGGAGGATTGATAGATGAAGTCAGAATATGGACTGATGCTATCTCTGAAAGTACCCTTAAAGAATGGATGAATGCACCATTAAGGGCATCGCACCCGGATATAAAAAAACTGAAAGGATATTATCCTTTTGATGAGGTACTGGAAGAATCGTCTGTCAACTGGGTGGGAAAAGGTTATCAGCCCTATCATATAAGGAATTATAGGTACGAATACAAAGAGGAATTACCTCTGGCTCACACTGATATAAATGATAATCAGTCATTTGGAAAAGAGGATTTTCCTCAGGAGGTATTTAACGCCATTGTTATCGAAAGTGAATGGGATGTAGATCAGGGAAGTAAAGACAATCAGTTCTTAAAAATCCGCATTGCTGTAAGAGGAACCAATAAACCGCTAAAAGTCAATGAACTTACCCTTGACCTGTCGGGTACAACATCTTTGCAGGATATATCAGATATACATGTATATTACACAGGGAGCAAGGCCAAATCCGGCATTAAAGCAGAATTATTCGGTACAGGGATAAAGCCGCAACAGAAGATAGTCCTAAAAGCAAAAAAAGAGGCAATAGAACTGAAACCGGGTATCAATTACTTACTGATAACAGCAAATATAAAGCCCGATGCAGGAATAGGAAATGTGGTGAACATAAAAGTTCCATCACTCAAATTGAACGGTAAAAAATACTTACCTGAGACGTCTGAAGGTATGCAAAAGAAGCAAATAAAATCCCGTCAGGGGTACAATCTCAGGGTACTGCAATGGAATATATGGCATGGAGGCGTTCGTGTGGGCAATACAAAAGCAGATAGAGTCATTGAATTGATAAAGGTTGCCAATCCCGATATCGTAACCATACAGGAAGGATACGGCAGTCAGGAAAAGATAGCGGAAGCAACCGGATTATTTCTGCAAACTCCATCACCAAAAGATAATCTGGTATTGCTCAGCCGATATAAAATGGAAAAGCTGCCTACCAAGAAAACCTTTTATTCCAATCCGGCAAAGATTACATTGCCAAATGGCAGGGAAATACTGGTCAACAGCAGCTGGCTACACTATGCCTACCGTCCCGCATATACAGGTGATTTCCCTGAAAAAGGACTTGATACGGAAGTATGGGTAAAGGAGGATTCTATCCTTGCTTTGGCTAATATCCGGCATACCATTGAAGAAGATATCAATCCTGTAAAATCGGACGAAAATATGGCAGTCATCATTGGAGGAGATTTCAACTCATTCAGCCATCTGGACTGGACTAAGGCGGCCGCACCACTGCATTATGGCTACGGCCCTGTCGATTTTCCTGTTTCCCGCTTTATGTACGAAAACGGATATAAGGACAGTTTCAGGGAAGTGAATCCCGATGAGGTAAGTCGCCCCGAAGGGACATATGCCAATATCTTCGGTCATTTGTATAACTCACGTATAGACTTTATATATTACAGCGGCAAAGGGATAAAGCCAGTGTTCTCGAAGATAATACGCACTGCTCCCGAAATAGATGATGTATGGGTGTCAGATCATGAAGCCGTAATCACCGATTTCGAGGTAGAGCCAAATTGATAATTCATAATCACACACTCTAGTTTTTGTCATACGAGTGAGAACGGAGCAGATGACGCTTTCTTGGGATAAAAAGGCCATTCTGCCCCGTTCATTTATAATACATTAAATATCAATTAATTAGAAATTCAATTGACTTCCTTTAGGTGATTTCACGCTATAACTGATCTCATATACCTTACTCTGTCCCGAGCCAATCTCCTCTTCCCAGGTAATTACCCCCAGGCTTTCCACATTGGCTGTCCATGGCGTGGTCGATTTCTCCAGCAGTTCTACTTCTATACTCTTCTGCATCGAGATAGGGTATTGGTCTTTCAGTACCATCTTCACAGGCTTATCGCGGTTGTTTCTTACTGTCAGTTTATAAGCGAACATTTGTTTGTCTCCACCCAGCAGTTTGGTGCTGCTCAAGTCCTGTAGCTTCTCCCGTTTCACACTTACCCGCTTGTCCGTGCCAAGTGTAAGCGTCAACTTCCTGTGGGTAGAATTGGCATCTATATACGTATCGCCTACATATGTGCCATCGTAGGTAATATTGGCCGTTCCGCTCAGCAACTGTAACTTCTCCCAGTTCGATATCTCAGCCAGCAGGTATGTCTCGGTATCCAGTTTAGGGGCACAGTAGTACTTATACTCTGCCGTTGTCTCTTTCCGTTGCAGGTCGATATTCTGCTCCTTTCCATTGCCCGGTATGCTATAAGGGATATCGATGTTGTAAACCATATTCAGATCGTTCTGGCTTTGGGTAACAAAGTCGTCCATACTGCTTTTCAGGGTAACCAGAATCACCCCGTTCTTGCCCCTTGCGCCATATACTCCAGTTTCGGAAGCATCCTGCAACATTCTGAAGTCCTTGATATCTTCCGGGTCAAGGTCTGCCAAATAATCGCTATCTACTTCCTCCCCGTCGACAAGAATGAGCGGTAAACTGCTAACTTCAGATTCTACCATATCCGCTTTCTTCTCTTCTTTCATTGATAATATAGGTGGGGGAGCTGTCTGCTCATAAGAGAATGAGTTTTGGAGAGAAACTCCGTCTATTACAGAACTCCTTGCACGGGTTTGAGGCTTGTAAAAGTCAATGAACCATGCATTGAACAGGGGAGCTACATTCCCCTTACTTGGAGTGGCTGACGACAATGTCAACTTCACTTTTTCCCAATCCAACCCTGTTGTCTGGCTCACTTTCGATTTTGACATTATCAGTATCGGCTTATCGGTAGATTCTACATTGATATCATAATAAGGCGCCCATTTGGCGGCGGGAGTGAAATAAGAGATAGTAAAATTGCATGTGGCAGCTACAGGTGCCGACAACGTCAACCGGAGCACACCCGATGTTTTGTTGTTCTTCAACGATTCCTGTCCCAGCTGCTTCTTCAGCCTGGCAACGGCTTCGTCACAGGCTTTCTTATTCTTATTATTCGTATTTTGGGTAATCTGCAGTTCCAGCGCTTTGGTCTTGTAATAGTCCATCGTTTTCACCAGTTCATCGATGCCAAGTCCTTTCTCCGAGCCGGATACATTCTTATCCGTTCCCTTTTGCAGTAGTTGAATAAGGTTGTCGGTAATGCTAATATCGGTCTTTATCCCTTCGAGCTTCTTCTCGTAGTAGCTGATGGAATCTTCCAGCTTGCGTATGGCAGGACTGGATTCTTTATTGGCAGATAAGAAGTCGACCGAAAACTGGGATGAGGAAATGACCACTCCGTTAGTCGCCTTTATCTTGAGGCTGTTCTTGTCAATAACAGGACTAATACCATCGATGAAGATTTCATTCTCTCCCTTGGTTAATGCCACAGATGCTGAGTGCACCAGTTCGGCTCCCTGAAAGAATACAGTGGCTTCATCCAGTTTCGATTTCACAGGTTTCTTATCTTGTGAATACCCGTTGAGGATCAGTAAAGAAAGTAAGATAATGATTGGTAGCTTTGCTTTCATAGTGAGTCTTTTTTGGATTATACTTTTCCTCAAAAGTAGGAATTATCTTCCTATCATTGAATGTAAAATGGGTAAAAAGAAGATCCAGCCTTGCGAAAAGCCGGATCGATTGTCCTATATTAGAAATAATAGTATTCTGTAAATCAGAGGTTAGCAGTGAACTTATCACCTATCAGTGACATATTGTGTTCTTTCTCCATAAAGCGGAAGAACATGTAAATACGGTACTCGGCATCCAACCCATAGTCGGTGTCTATATCATAATCAACGCTCACTTCGTAGATATTGGAATTGTAGCGGCTAGGCTGTCTGCAGCGGAAGTTCCATTCCGAAACCATCAGTTTGTTCTTGGCTTTCAGTAAAGACTCGGTGTAGAAGTCCTTAGACTTCTGCGTGGTAAGGAATGACTCGTAACCCGGCGAGAAAACAAGTATCTCGTATTCCTCTTTCTCCTGTTCCTGTATTCCCTTTTCAGCAATCAGTTGGTCATACTTTTTGTTAGGCTTCACATCTACTTCTATAACTCCGTTAAGTCCCAGTTCGCCATACTTGTTTATGGCTTCCTCATCTTTTATAACAGCGAAGTGCTTGATGTCCTTTATATCTATTACATCCAGATTACCATCGTCTAACGGAATGCCATTGAGTACAATTAGAGGTGATTGCTTACCTTTATTGCATCCACAGTTTATCCAGAACTCTCCATCGGCTGGCTTCTGCTTCTCGATTATCGCCTTCACTTTTTCAGCAGAGCTATTGTCTTGTGCCAAACAGAGAAGTGGCACTATTGCTAAAAGTATAAGAATGATCTTTTTCATAATCTAAATCAATTAGTGAGCACTATATCTTTCAAATATATGAAAAAGGCATGAATTAACATCACTAATTATCAAAAACTTAAAAGGTAAAATATACACGAAACCGATAAATTCACCTTTTTTTAAGAAGTTTTTGAATTTGACTATCAAAAACAAAGGGGTGAAAAAACAATACTTTCAGCCTTTTAACTATCTTTGCACCCAAATATTTGAGAATACGGGCTTTTTGACATAAAATAAACATGATCATATTTTTCCTATTATGAAGAAATACAATCTGATTAACAACTCCTTTGGCTGGGTGAGTTTTGCTGTGGCCGCTATTGTTTATCTAATGACCATCGAACCTACTGCCAGCTTTTGGGATTGTGGTGAGTTTATTCTTTCAGCCTATAAATTGGAAGTAGGACATCCGCCGGGGGCACCGTTCTTTATGCTGACAGGTAAATTCTTCTCACTGTTTGCATCCGATCCCACAAAAGTGGCAATGATGGTAAACGCCATGTCGGCCCTGCTTAGTGCTGCTACCATCCTGTTCCTCTTCTGGACTATTACACATCTTGCAAAAAAACTGATCTACACAGATACTGAAAAGGAAATGACATTAGGCCAATTAATAGTTATCATTGGTAGCGGATTGGTTGGAGCTCTCACATATACATTTACTGATACATTCTGGTTTTCGGCTGTCGAAGGCGAAGTTTATGCTTATTCTTCCATGTTTACAGCCCTTGTATTCTGGCTCATCCTGAAATGGGAAAACAGAGCCGATCAACCGGGATCGGACAAATGGCTGATAGTGATTGCTTACGCTATGGGATTATCTATCGGAGTCCATTTGCTTAACCTCCTTTGTATCCCTGCAATCGGATTGGTTTACTATTTCAAAAAGAACGGAAATCCAAATCTGAAAGGAACGATTTTGGCACTGGCAGGATCATTCTTCCTTATTGTAGTGTTGATGTATGGTATCATTCCCGGATTTACCAAAGTGGGTGGATGGTTCGAACTATTATTTGTAAACAGTTTCGGCTTTTCATATAACACCGGAGCCTTATTCTACATTGTGCTTCTTATAGCTTCTATCATATGGGGATTGTATGAAACACTCTCCCAAAAAGGGAATATGAAGCGTGCTAAAATAGCATTTGTCGTATCGATGGTACTTAGCGGAGTAACCTTTATCGGCGATAGTATCTTATTATGGATCGTATTATTAGGCGGGCTTATCGGCTTTCTTTATTACTATAAGAAAACAACATTCAGGCTGTTGAATACAACAATATTGTGCCTGATGGTCATATTGATAGGCTACTCGTCTTTTGCACTTATTCCTATCCGTTCGGTAGCTAATACCCCGATGGATCAGAACTCACCTGAGAATGTATTTACATTAGCCGGATATCTGAACCGCGAGCAATATGGAGACCGCCCCCTATTTTACGGACGGACATATGCTTCTACCGAAAAGAGGGATGCGCAAACAGGCGCGGCTATCCTCAAGAGCGAGAAAAAGTCATACGACAAGGTTGTAAAAACATCACCCGACCAAAAAGATGAGTATATAGTTACAGGAACTATGCCTACCTACGAAATGACAAACTCGATGCTTTTGCCGAGAATGTACTCGACTGAAGACAGGCATTTGCGGGGTTATCGTATGTGGGCAGGAATGAAAGATACATCTGTACAACCCACCATGTTCGACAACCTGAAGTACTTCTTTGACTATCAGCTCAACTATATGTACTTCCGCTATTTCATGTGGAACTTCTCAGGTCGCCAAAATGATATACAAGGTTATGGCGACATGGTAAACGGAAACTGGATTACAGGGATCAAATTCATAGATGAATTAATGGGACGCGGCCCTCAAGATAATCTACCTCCCGATATAGCTGAAAATAAAGGGCATAACAAATATTATTTACTTCCTCTTCTGCTGGGGATCCTGGGGATAGCATTCCAATTGATCAGAGGCAAAAAAGGAGAGCAACAATTCCTCGTAACCTTTATGCTGTTCTTTATGACGGGTATTGCCATTATCATCTACCTGAACCAGCAACCGGAAGAGCCAAGAGAACGGGACTACGCCTATGCCGGATCGTTCTATGCTTTCTGTATCTGGATAGGTTTTGGGGTGGCGTTCATATGGAATCTGCTGAAAAAGAAACTACCGGAACTACCATCGGCCATCATAGCTTCTGTAGCATGTTTATTTGTCCCGATACAAATGGGTAGTCAGAACTGGGATGATCATGACCGCTCGAACAGGTACACGATGCGTGATTTCGGGCAGAATTATTTGGTAGGTTGCGAGCCTGATGCTATCCTGTTCACAATGGGTGATAACGATACATTCCCACTATGGTATGCACAGGAAGTAGAAGGCTTCCGAACCGATGTAAGGGTGTGTAACCTCAGTTACCTGCAAACAGACTGGTATGTAGATCAGATGAGACGTCAGGCATACGATTCTCCTCCGTTGCCTATTACATGGACAGAAGACCAATATCAGGGGGCAAGAGGCCAATCTGCCTACATCTTCACCCGACAGGATATAGAACGCCTTATAACACGAGATGTAAAACAGCAACAAGGCATTGAAGGACAAACACTGATAGGTAAAATAAACTTTACCGAACATTATGATGCCAAAGCATTTAAAGATACACTATCACTGGATACTGCATTAGAAAACCTGAAGAAAGAAGTTTACTCTCCTGTAAATCCTTATATCGATGATGCAGTCATCCTGCCTAGCCGTATCTTAAAGATGGAAATAGATACATCAGCTATAGACTGGAAAGCATTGGGCACAAGCCCTAAGTCTGAGTTTATCTTCAACCTTGAAGATAGTAAGGTAGGTATCTACAGACAAGAAATAATGATACTGGAAATGCTGAACGAAATCAATAAGGACGATTGGAAACGCCCTATCTATTATGCAACGACTATTGGAGAACCCCCTCTTCGTTTAATGAAACAGTCGATGCTTGAAGGTATGGATTACCGCATTACTCCGGGGGTAATAGACAGCACAGGTGTCAATACCGATGTAATGTTTGACAACATGGTAAACAAGTATAAATATGGTGGCATCGAGAATCCTAAGATCTACCTGGATGAAAATAACCTGAGAATGTGCCGTACACTCAGAGTGATGTTCTCCAAATTGATAGACGCTTTGATGGATGAGGGCAAAAATGAAAAAGCATTGCAAGCTTTAGATAGATGTATGGAAGCTATACCAGGTACTACAGTACCTCGTGGCGGAGAGTCTATCGGATTTGCCGAGAACTATTATATCTTAGGGCAAACAGAGAAAGCCAGACAGGTGATTGATGAAGTGCTGCACTATGTAGATGGTAAACTCCAATGGTTTGCCAGCATGGATCAAAGGAGTATGCGTAGCTGTAGCTATGAGATTGCAGATCAATTAGGTTCAGAATTCCAGATATTGGATTTGTATCAGCGATATGATCAGGAAAGATACATGGATTTCAGTGAAAAGACTACCGGTTATACTGAGATATTCCTAAAAAACAGTGTTTACTTCCCTGAGAACAGGATGCATCCATTGGACTTCATGATGCATGTTGCAAGGAATGATGTCTATCTGGCACAAGAAGATTCTGTAAAACAACAAGAAGAATTTAAAAAGATCGAGCGTGTAGCCGGTCTGATGCAAAAATATAACCCAGACCTTTTAAAGAAGTATTTTCAAACAAACTAATCATGAATAAGAGAAGATTCCCGGATCAATCCGGGAGTCTTTTTCGTCATGAGACTTTGCTATGCTTATAGAACAACCTCCGAAACTATACAGATGGCTGTTTCCCGGAGCAATCTGGAGAAAACCTGTAGAAGGCAAGAAAACAGTTTATCTGACATTTGATGATGGCCCTATCCCCGAGATAACCCCTTGGGTATTGGATGTATTGGACAAATACGACGTCAAAGCTACATTCTTCTGTGTGGGAGATAACGTACATAAATATCCTGATATTTATAAAATGGTGCTCGACAGGGGGCATCAGGTAGGAAATCATACCTTTAACCATATACAGGGAATCAGGAAATTCTCAAAACGTTACCTGCATAATACAATGCTGGCATCCCGGCACATAGAATCCAACCTGTTTCGTCCGCCTCATGGCCATATGCGAATCTCTCAGTTCTTCACATTACGCAGGAAATATCAGATTGTGATGTGGGATGTAGTGACACGGGATTACAGTAAGCGGATGACCCCTGAACAGGTATTGGATAATGTGAAGAAATATACCCGCGACGGATCGGTCATCGTCTTTCACGACTCGCTGAAAGCTGAAAAGAATATGAAATATGCCATGCCACGAAGTATAGAATGGCTCAAGGAACAAGGCTATACTTTTGAGTTAATATAGTAGAAGCTCCCAAAAATAAGAAAAGTTCTTATAACATAAATATAGAATATAGAAAAGCGGGATTGTTCAAATGAACAATCCCGCTTCTATTATTAGTATACTAGGAAATAGTTATTTCAATTAGAATTTAGCGACAAACTTTTCCCATGCTTTGATTACATCTTCAAATCCTTTGCCGAAGTAAACATCAACATCCGATTTAGTATTATCAAAGAAGTTGAAAACACCAGCTACTTCATAGTAAGTACCATAAGTGTCAGTATAAGACTTAGAACGTGCAGATAATGTCGCTACTTCTTTATTAGTAGCATCATACATCTGAGCTGTCATATACTTGTTATAAACAGCTGCTATTTCTTCAGACTTTTTCTTTTCACTAGCCTCGTCGTATTTACCATCATACTCTTCTTCGATAGCGTTAACTTCGGAATATAGTTTTCCGGCATCGCCAGAACCTTTTACAGTATATTTTCCTAAGATAGAAACTTCTGCTGAAGCTTGTCCCATAGTAGTACTAGGATCTGCTGCTTCAAGATCAGCAACAAAACTGCCTGAACCGCTAAGAAGAACTTCTGTTCCTTTCTTCAAAGAGATAGTTGTAGTATTTGGAGAAGCTTTCTTTACATCCATGCTTACAACATATTCTCCAAATTCAATAGTTGTTGGCGCACTTGAAGCATATTTATCTATTGACAAGTTAGTTGGGAATGAACTTACTATGCCTTCCTGTTTGTTATCAACATAGATCTTTCCATAAGCTTTTACTTCTCCGTAAGGCTCTTTGCCTTCAAGACCAGAAAACTCAACAGTTATTTTAGCGTTGTTGGTAGTCCCATTCTCAGTTGCAGGATATAGGAATTCAAATTTTGTTGTATCAGAAACGAAATCCCATTCTTCATCTGTTTTGTTCCATGTATAAACACCGCTTACTTTATTTATTTCAGCTTTTATACTTGTTGGAACTTCCCCTTCTTTAAGCGACCCTTGTGTACCTGGATCAACTACATTATCACTTTCCATCGTGCCTTGTAGATCCATAAATGTAGTAAGGGCTACAAATCCTTTGTTGCCTGCCAATCCTTCCATTTTATTTATCAGCTCAAGGCCTAGTGCGCTAAGATCTTCTTTTACTTGTTCAGCACTTTCCGATGGCAGATCTCCTTTTGGTATAACAGCACCGATAATGAACAGTAAGCTGTTTGATACACTTTTTGGTGTTGCCAGAGCTACCCCATTCAAGTATACAGTACCTGTAGTATCAGTAGTAACAGCGATTTGCTCACCGCTTACCATTGTTATTTTAGATACTTTCTTCAATGCATCCAGAGAGTATTTACCCAAAGCAATGTGACGCTTTAGTAAATCCTGAGTTACTGTAATTGTAGCTTTTTCTTCTTCTGTGGCATTATCAGGAAAAGCAAATACAGTCAGGTTGTCGTTTTCATAGTTAACAGACGCTACATCAAATTTTTTCAATGCATCTGCAAAGGCTGTCATTCCGGTTTCAGACTCAAGAGCAGAAGTTACAGAGTTTACCTGTTTTTTCACTTCCTCTTGTAGTTCTTTTTGGCGTTGTTGATCATTGTCATCATCGTCATCACTACTACATGATACGAATACCGGCGCACATAGCGCAAACAGTAGAATTACTGCTAAAAATTTTTTCATTTTTGGATAATTAAGAATTAATAGATAAAATTGTTGATAGGTGTTTATCTTAGTCTAGTTAATATTTAATGAAATTTTACACAAAGATACAAACATAAATAAAACTTCTCTATTTCCGAAGAGATTATTCATCTTTCTACATCTTTCAACACAACATTATATTCATAGCTACCCAAACCACACCATATTCCGATGCCCCCATTAATATTGGAAGCAAGGCTGGTATTTGCCGGAAATATAGGATTCTGGGTATTTAATATCTCATTCTGGTAGGTACTCCAAAATTTATAAGAAACTTCAGACTGTGTACTGAACCGAAGCCTGACGGTAGAGTTTATACTGAAATCGGTAGAAAAGTCTTTCTTCGGATATAGTATAGGCCCTTTATTTATCTGCATCGACACCTGTTCATCCCGCGGGTATGATTTGCTATTTATATTCCCGAACAGGCATGGGGTATACAGTTTTTCACTTTGAAGCAATTGTGTTGCTATCTGATAATATTCCTTACTCGTATTATTGAAGGTAACATGAATATATCCCAGTGTATCGGTCGGGGAATTTCTTACGAACCAGATATCGTCCAACTCTATAGGCTGTGGAATATATGTAGTAGACGATATCACCTTGTTCTGGTATTCCACTTTCAGTTCATATGTCTTTCCTACTTCTCCTTTCATTTCCAATCCTATATATTCATATGGAGGTATCTTGTTGTTATTCGTCTGCAATAAGAGCACCTCGGTATTTGTCCCGTCCGAGACCGATACTTTCGCGCTCTTGATTACATGTGATAAAAGGCTCAGCGTATCTGTCGGCCCTGTTATCGAAGCCGATACGGTGAGTAAAACAATTGGGTATTTCCCGTTTTCGATATATCCTTCGACTACTACCCGGGGCTCATAAGCTACTTCGTCAATATCAGCATCATCACTACAGGCCGGTAAAAGAGCTATAAGCAGGATATATAATAATATGATATATTGTTTCTTCATGAGAATTAGTTTGTTATGAATTAAAACTTAAAATTCCAACTGAATGAAGGAACAAAGGGAAAGAAGGTCTTTTTCTTAACCTTTACACTAAACCGTTCTTCATCACTTCCTCCCGATGGTTTATTATCTAGTGTTATAAAAACATATATCGGGTTTTTTACCATAAACATATTGTATATAGAGAAATTCAATCCGTTATCCTTCTTGAACCAGTAGTTTACAGATACATCTGTCCTTATATAATCAGGCATGAGGGCATTGTTATACTTCCCGTATTCTTTGACGGGCATTCCATTCATAAAATACCAGGATGTAGGCAGAGTATAGGTATTGCCTGTAGCATAAATCTGAGCCATAGATATATCCCAACGCTTATTGAATGCATACATAGCCGTAGCTGAAAAATCATGACGACGGTCATACTTTGCAGGAAAAGTTCTCCCATTTTCTATACCTTCAAAATTACGGTCAGATTTTCCCCATGAATAGCTGATCCATCCTGTAACGCGGCCTGTATTCTTTTTCACCATTATTTCAAAACCGTAAGATCTCCCTTTCCCGTACAAGATATCTTCGGTAAACACATTCTGGCTTACATTCATAAAGTTCTGGTTAAACTCCGACACATTCTTCATCTTGCGATAGTAGATATCTGTCGAAATCTCATACTTATTATTATCCACAGACTGGTAATACCCCAGGGAATATTCCTGCCCCTTTTGTGGTAAGATATCCTTTGAGGCTGATATCCAGAAGTCTGTGGGAAGGCCTATGCTGGAGGGAGTTAGTTTAGTCATATATTGTGTATTATAACTAAATCCTGCGCGCAAGAACTGACTACCGGATAATTGATAACGGCTACTGAAGCGGTAGTCTATATTCTGGAAATTCTTCCGCTGATTCTTTCTATTTATCTTCGAACTATAGAAGTTATACCTTAATCCGGGTTCGATAAACAGTCTGGGTACAATTCTTAATTCGGACGAAACAAACGCTGCCAGATCATGAGCTTCATTACGGCCGACATTTTCCACATCGAATATTATTTCAGAGTTATATGTTTCCGTCTCTTGGGGCAAAACAGAATGGTATGTATATTGAAGCCCTCCTTCAATCTTAATATTATCTAATGATACAGATAGTTTGTTTTTATAACCTACATCCTGCACCTCCGATAGCATTTCTATATACATTTCGGCCTGCGATGTGTGCAGCTTATTTTTGAAACTGCTGAAAGAGACTTGTTGTTCCAGCTTTTTATTATCACTTAATGTGGTTTCCAGTTTAGTCGATAGTATCGTATTACTCCATTTGAGATAGCCATTGAGAATAATATCTTCATCCTTTATATCCAGCTTATCGCTACTCATAAACAGGTCGAATATAAGCTTATTCTTGTCTGAGAGTTTACCTACCAGTGTTATATTCCCATCCCAGAAGTTATAATCGAGGTCATCGGCATCATTTGATCCCTCTACAACCAGATTAGTAATAGGTTTTAATAATAATTCCAGATACGTACGACGAGCAGAAACATATGCTCCCCAGTTCTTACCTAGACTGAATTCAGAACTTGCCTGAAATCCCAATAATCCCAGATTTCCCGAAACAGAGGTTTCGCGGGGTATCTCATTCTTGGTATCGACAGCGATAACAGAACTGAGCATTCCGCCATAGGAAGAATTGAAGCCGCTTTTCGATAATTGCACCGAAGATATATGTCCGGGATTGAACAGGGGAAAGATATTCAGTATATGCCCGGGAGAATATATAGGGTTATCGTTATACAGCAAGAGATTTTGTCCGGGATCACCTCCACGCACGTATAAGTTTGAATTACCGTCTCCCGAAGTTTGCACTCCCGGTGTCAGCTCAAGTAACTTTAATACATTAGTGGTTCCAAGCATCGAAGGAAGAGGCTTAAGCCCTTCGACATCTAATGTAATCTTTCCGGATAAAGCACCTGATACCGGAGAGTGTTTCGCATTCTGTATCATAATTTCTTTCAGGCGGATAGTATCCTTTGTAATGCCTGATTCAGGAGTTTGCCCTTTCAAAGTTACACATGTAGAGAAAAGGAAAACGAGAATGGTAATTGTTTGCTGTATGGTTGTTGTGGTCTTCAAAGATATCTTTTATAAATAAGATGCAAATATAATACATAATTCTAAGTATATGAATAAAATGATTATAGCCATATACTGATATGATTATCTTATCCATTCAATTATTCAGCATTGCGAGGGCTTCATTTTCACATCGGGTCATATAGTCTTGTTCTTCATCGGTTTTGTCATTTATGCCGCATAAATGTAATACCCCATGTATAATTACACGGTATAACTCTTCGTTGTAATCAGTACCGTAATTTTCAGCGTTACTCCTTACTGTATCGAGACTGATATAAATATCCCCGAACAGGGTATCGCCCTCATTATAATCGAAAGTTATTATATCCGTATAGTAATCATGTTTGAGATACTGCTTGTTTACTTCCAGGATTTTCTTGTCATTACAGAAGAGATACCCTATTGTACCCACTTTCTTCCCATGAACGGCGGCTACCGATTTTATCCAGTTTGTAGTATCCCTCTTTTTTATCGGAGGTAGTTTCACGTCATATGTATAGTACAAAACGGCCATAATCAATTATCTTTTTTCTAGTAGTACTACGTTTTCTACATGGTGCGTATGTGGAAACATATCTACAGGCTGAACTTTTGTAACTTTATATTTTTCATCGAGCAGGGTTAAATCCCTCGCCTGTGTAGCAGGGTTGCAACTAACATAGACAATACGTTCGGGAGCAGCAAAAAGAATGGCATTCACTACATCATCGTGCATACCTGCCCTCGGGGGATCGGTAATGATAACATCAGGCTTGCCATGTTCAGTTATAAAATCCTGTGTGAGAATATCTTTCATGTCGCCTGCATAAAACAGGGTGTTTTCTATCCCATTGCTTTCGCTGTTGAATCGTGCATCTTCAATAGCATCCTCAACATATTCGATGCCAACAACACTTTTGGCCTGCCGGGCTACAAAATTGGCTATTGTCCCTGTACCGGTATACAGGTCGTAAACCAGTTCGCCTCCTGTAAGCCCTGCAAAGTCGCGGGTTATCTTATATAAATTGTATGCCTGTTCGCTATTGGTCTGATAAAACGATTTAGCCCCGATCTTAAATTTAAGACCTTCCATTTCTTCAAATATGAAATCGTTACCTTTCCAGTTTATAACAACCTGATCGGTAATGGTATCATTGGCCTTTTCATTTATTATATATTGTAAAGAGGTAATTTGCGGAAACGCTTCAGCAACAGCATCCAGAAGCGACTCTCTCATTTTTCTATCATTTTCGTAGAAAACGATAATCAACATCAATTCTCCTGTTGTGGATGTTCTTACAATCATGTTACGCATTATCCCTCCCCTATTTCTCAGGTCGAAAAACGTGTAATCATTATCATAGCAATACTGACGGATGAAATTCCTTATCTGATTGGAGATATCATCTTGCAGCCAGCATTTATTAATATTAAGGACTTTATCGAACATACCCGGAATATGGAACCCCAAGGCATTCATATTTTCTATCTTTTCACCTGAATGGATTTGTTCCAGAGTAAGCCATTTCTTGTTAGAAAAGGTGAATTCAAGTTTGTTACGGTAAAACTCTGTTTTTGCCGATCCCAGAATAGGATTTACTTCCGGCAACTCAATCTTTCCTATTCTGGTCAGATTATCCACAACCTGTTTTTGTTTGTATTTCAATTGTTCCGAATAGGGAAGCATCTGCCATTTACATCCTCCGCAAATACCGAAATGCTCACAAAGAACTTCTGCTCTGTCAGGTGAATACTGAACGATCTCCACAGCCTTTCCTTCGGCATACTTATTCTTTTTCCGGGTTAACTGGAGATTGATTATATCTCCGGGAACAACATTTGGTATGAATACCACTAAGTCGTCAATTTTAGCTATCGCTTTACCTTCTGTCGCAATATCTATTACCTCCACATTTTCTATCAAAGGTAATGGTTTCTTCTTTCTGCCCATTTATGCACTTAAGCTTTATAGTAGTGTCTTATTAAACCGCAAAGATATAATGTATATTTGAAAACATAAGCGGAAAAAAGTTAATGTAGGCTCAAAACAGCCAAAGAACTCATTTAATTCTTCATTCCTTATAGTAAATATGCTTTACACGGCTCGATATGGATGTCAGTATTTCATAAGGAATGGTTTCGATACGTTTTGCCAAATCTTTTACAGAAAGATTTTCTCCAAAGATAATAACACTATCTCCTTCTTTTACTTCTATGCCTGTAACATCTATCATTGTCAAGTCCATGCATACATTCCCTACAATAGGCACTTCATGTCCGTTTACAAGCACACTGCCTACCCCATTGCCAAACTGACGGCTCAGTCCATCGGCATATCCTATACGGATAGTGGCAATTGTGGCATCTTTGTCGAAATGCCCTCTCCGTCCATAGCCTACAGTTTCCCCTGCTTTTATGTGCTTTATTTGCAGAATGGTAGTTTTTAGGGTGCATACATTTCGCAAACCTTCCAATCCGCTGGCACTCACACCATACAGGCTGATACCCAACCGCACCATATCCATTTGTTCCTGAGGAAAGCGTTCGATACCTGCCGAGTTGAGGATATGTTTCCATATCGGGTAATGAATATTTTCTTCTATTTTTCCTGCTATCTGCTTAAATGTAGTTATTTGTTCAGTGGTAAATTCATCGAAGTTCCAGCTTTCGCTTGCTGCAAGATGAGAAAATACAGATTGTATACGTACTCCTGTCTGGTTCTTCATACGATCTATCAATTCAGGAATATCCTCTTCGGTAAACCCAAGGCGGTGCATACCCGTATCAATCTTTATATGTATCGGATAGTTATTGATTCCCTGCAACTTTGCCTCTTTGATAAAAGCATCCAGTATTCTGAAATTATAAACTTCAGGTTCGAGAGAATAAGTGGCCAGTTCTTCAAAGCCTCCTACTTCTGAGTTAAGGACAATTATAGGGACTTTTATTCCTTGTTTTCTCAATATCACCCCTTCTTCGGCTACAGCTACCGACAAGTAGTCGCATTTATGATATTGCAAAGTCTTAGCCACCTCAGAAGCACCCGTTCCATATCCATTAGCCTTAACCATACAAATCATTTTGGTACCGGGCTTTATCTTCGACCTGTAAAAATTGTAGTTATGGACAATGGCATCCAGGTCTATATCCAGAACTGTTTCATGTGTTTTAAATTCGAGCAATTTGTTTATCATTTCAAAAGAAAAGCTTCTGGCGCCTTTCAGCAGGATAAACATATCCTCAAATCCGAGCCATAGACCGTAGTGGATGAAATCCTCTGTGGTTCTATAAAAGTGATTTTCAGTATCTTTAAACATATCCTTATGAGCAGATATCTCTTCCCCTATACCTATCAGCAAATCTATTTTCTTATTCTTCACCAGATTGGATGCAAGATAATACAACTCTTTTAATTGCAATCCCGACTGTGGTATATCTGAGATAATGAGCACTTTCTTCTGATCATTTATAGTCGCTCGCTGAACGAGGAAGTCTAAGGCTATATTCAGCGAATTGATATCTGAGTTATAAGAATCATTTATCAACGTGCAATTATTCTTCCCCTGACGTACATCGAGGCGCATAGCAACAGGCTCGAGCGTTCTCATGCGCTTATTGATTTCAATCATCGGAGTATGGAGATAAATTGCCGTAGCAAGCACATGAATAGCGTCTTCTATCGAGGCATCATCTGTAAAAGGGATTCTTACTCTGGTATTAAAATTAAGAATTGAATAATGGATTGTAGTGTAAGCATCATCCTTTTCAATTTTCATGATATGCAAAGGACTCTTATTAGAACCTTTGCGCGACCATGTAAGGCGTTTATGTGATAGACAGGCTATCTCCATGCACTCGTCTATCAACTCATTTTCTTCCTCACAAACAATGACATCACAATTAATGAAAAGTTCTAATTTTTCAAGGCATTTCTGTTTCATAGACTTAAAGCCTTCCTGATGTGCCTGCCCTATATTTGTGAGGATTCCGATAGAAGGACTAATAATAGCTTCGAGTCTCGACATTTCTTCAGGTTGAGAAATGCCTGCTTCGAAAATACCCAATTGTGTCTTATCATTAATTTGCCAGATCGACAATGGAACTCCTATTTGGGAATTATAGCTACGTGGGGAGTGAGCAATATTAAAATCGTGATGCAATACCTGATATAACCATTCCTTTACGACTGTCTTCCCGTTACTGCCTGTGATTCCTATTACAGGAATATCAAACCGGTTACGATGGTAAGCGGCCAGCCGTTGCAATGCATTAAGCGTATCAGGAACGATCAGGAAGTTCGTATCTTCATATTCCTGCCATTCCGAGAGCAACTCGGATACTACAAAATTTTTGACACCATTGTCATACAATTCCGCAATATATTTGTGTCCGTCGTTATTCTTTGTCTTCAAGGCAAAAAACAGTGTCTCGGCCGGGAAAAAGACCTGCCGGCTGTCAGTAAGCAATATACTTATCTCAGATTCATGTATGTCTGTTTTTATTGCATTGATTACTTTTGCTATAGTTCGTATAGAATATTTCATTGTCTCAGTCTTAGGCTTGGTGATTAATAGTTTGTCTGTTAAAGCTTACTCTCAAGATTGTTCATTTCCTCTTCACAACAAATATATGGATATTTTTTATTGAAGGATTTGAGCTTTAACAAAGTTTGCCTTAAAAATTCCTTATAATCATCACTTTGGGCATTAAAAGGTTTATGATTTATGGCAGAAGCTATTTTATTCCATTCATTTATAATCTCTATCGTATTCTTATCGAAAAATACGTCTGAGAATACCTCCCATATGTATTTTATGGCAATGTGATTGGGATGTAGCATATCTTCATTATAGAAACGGTAATCGCGAAGGTCGTCCAATACTATTTCATATGAAGGGAAGTATACCATATCAGGATACAGCTGTGATAATCTGTCTACAGCTAACAACAAAGTGGCTTTACTCAACTGATTATCGTGCGCGCCATCTTTTAGGTGCCGGATGGGGCTTACAGTAAACACAAATTTTAATGTCGGGTTTATTTCTTTCAAGTCAGATAACAATTGCGTCCAGTCGTCAACAATTGCATCTACAGATAATCGATATCTGTTATAATGCGAAGCTGGTAATTTATGACAATTCCCAACAACAGCACCTGATTCTTTGGATTGAAAAACGTAGGCTGTACCAAATGTTATAATAAGAACATCCGCAGTCCTTATATCCTCTACTGCTTTAGTCATTCTTGAGTTTATCTTCTCCAAAGTTCGTTCTTTGCTGATATCGGAAAATAAACTGTGATGATGAAAACTATGGTATAACTCCTTATATTCGAAAAGGTCATCTTCTCCGAATACTTTTTCATCGATAAGCATGCGGATAGCTGAAGATATGGATGAAGGATTGTACAGCACACCAAAGGGGTTGAGGTTTACATTGAATTTGTTATCCCTCAACAGTTTCCCAATGTTCTCTATAAAACAGGAGCCGAACATCAGGATCCGGCTTTTATGTGAAATTTGTAATTCTGATTTTAGTGTATCGATCTTTGTCCTAAACTCCATCTTTCAATTTCTTATATGACTAAGTAAAGATATTAAAAAGAATGCGATAAAATTTATCGTGAC
>JAITVH010000073.1 GCA_031285905.1 Prevotella sp. | reverse complement strand
CGGAAAAAGGGATAAAAATACCACCTGTATTAGTCCCATATACTGGTTTTGAATATATTAATTAAAGTGAAAAAGCAACTATTTGAGACAAAAAACTGTTATTAATGTAGTTAATATATTATTTTTGCAATAATTGTTAATAAGATAACTCAGAGAAAATTATGAATAAGAAATTAATCGGAATCGGACTTGCACTTGCTTTTATTATAGCATTTGGTTCTTGTAAACCAAAACAAAGTGCATATAAGTCAGTTTATGAATCTGCGAAGGAGAAGGAGATGGAGGACGGAACAACCACATCGCCTGTTGCCGAAGTAAAACAGGAAGCGACAAACAGTACATATGAGCCGCCAAAAGTAGAATCGGTAAGAAAAGAAAAAGTGACTCCTGTATATGAAAGTGATGCTTCGGGACTAAAAGCTTATAGCGTAGTAATTGCAGCCATGGCAATGAAACCGGGAGCGGATTCATTGAAAGAAAGATTTGGCAAAGAAGGTTACAATGTAATCTTAGCCCGCAACGATCAGGGGATGTACCGTGTCATCATTGCGAGTTATGATTCTAAAGAACAAGCCGTTGCCAAAAAGAATGAGATTCTGGAGAAATATGCGTCTAAAGGCGACGCAGAGACCCTCCGTCTTAAGTATGGGATACCATTCGATGATTGGTGGATTCTTCAAAGAGAATATTAATATGCTGTAATACAGTGATATATTTCGAAAAAGAGGGTGGTATGTTACCCTCTTTTTTTATGCTCAAAAATGGGGGATAAGAATGCTATTTGAAAAAAGTTTTCAACAGACTAGTAGTTTATTAGGCATAAAGTCTTGTTTCATATAGTTTTTTTGTATATTTGTGGGTAATATTTTATTTAAACGCTAAATAAAGAACACATTTACAAACAAAAAGCCTTATGAAAATCTCAACGAAAGCAGCTATATTATTTGCCCTTGCTCTCTTTTCGGTTCCACAATTGGTATTGTCACAGAATAAGGTTCTGTACAGGACTGTAAATAAGGAACTTCAGGATGATAACGTGAAGAAGCAGGATTCTATAGCACAAGTTATATATAAGACGTTGGATAAAGAAGACAGGACTGGTAATGCCGGTAAAGCAAATCCGGATCCTCGCATTTCGGGTATCCCTACAGTCAGGAAGAATGCTCAGGGAGAAGTTTCGGCTCCTGCCGCTACTACACCAACCCCGGCTGCAACAACTACGCCGACACCAAGTGTTGCTGCCACACCAACTCCTACGCCTACACCGACTGTAGCGCCAACTCCTACTTCAACTCCGGTTCCATATCCGACAACAACCCCGGCTCCATCGCCTAGCACATATTCACCACAGACCACACCATATTCAAGTTCATATTCTGCTCCGGCTCCTACCGCGTCTACTTCTACGTTCCGTAGTTTCGACGATATGCAGAAAATGTTCAGAAGAGTGGATGTAACGTTGACAGATAATGCAGATAGAGCATTCCTTAGAAAATATTCAGTTGTAATCGGCGCATTTAGTAGCTATAACAATGCAGACTTCGTAAGAAGAACATTTAATGGATTGGGTGAGCGTGTCGTTATTGCGCGGAACTCTCAGACCGGCACTTTCTATGCATTGATAGCCAGCTATGACGATCAGACTGTAGCATTGAATAAACTGGATGAGATAACCCGTAAATATACAACTGGAATGTCCAGGGCAAGACGCATAAGCCGCTATGGTATTTCAATGGATGACTTATGGATTCTGATTAGTCAGGATTAAAATAAGGTAAAACTATATAAAAATGAAAATAAAGTTCTTGGGAACAGGAACATCTGCCGGAGTACCGGAAATAGGTTGCCAATGCGAGGTATGTACCTCGACTAATATAAAAGACAGACGCTTGAGGGCGTCTGTTTTGATAGATATAGACGATAGGAAGATATTGATCGATTGCGGCCCTGATTTTCGGCAACAGATATTAGGTGAGCAGTTTTCTAAAATAGACGGGGTTCTGCTCACTCATGAGCACTATGACCATGTAGGCGGTATAGATGATTTGCGACCATTCTGTAAACTTTCTGATGTAGATATTTATTCCAGTAGTATCACTCTGAATGCTTTGAAGAAAAGAATGCCATATTCTTTCGCAGAACATAGGTATCCCGGCATTCCCAGCTTTATTTTGCATGAGATAGATTCTGATAAAGACTTTTGGGTAGACGGTATAGAAGTTGTACCCATTGATATTTTGCATTACAGGTTGCCAATTTTGGGATATCGCATCCGTAATTTTGCCTATCTCACGGACGTAAAAACTATTCCTGAAAGTGAATTTGAGAAGTTGAAAAATCTGGATACATTGGTGATAAGTGCATTGCGTATCGGTGAACATTTATCTCATATCAGCTTGTCTGAAGCTTTGGATTTGATCGAAAGAATTGCTCCCCGCAGAGCATATCTTATACATATGTCGCATGGAATAGGGTTGCATCAGAAAGTTCAGGAAATACTACCCGAAAATGTATTCTTATCGTATGATGGACTAGAGATTGAAGTATTCTAAGTGTGTAAAACCCTTTGTTTATTTTTTGAAAAATTTATCTGCAAACTTTATATATTGTTCCCAATCATAACCGGTTATATCATGTTTGCCCGGACGTATATGGTATCCGATGTGTCCCTGCATTTCCGGCTGGCTCAACTTAGGCATTTCTTTTGGTAAACCCTTCAGCCCAAACAGTTCGTACACAGGGGAAGCATGGTATGCTGATAAAAATTCACCTTCGGGATCGGCCCACTGGTCTTCCTCGGCACTTGCTACATATACAGGCCGTGGCGCAATCAGTGCGATTAGTTGATGTTGGTCTACAGGCAGAAAATCCTCTCTGTCATTGAATTGTTTAAAATTATCACAGAACCAGTAAGGGAAATTTTTATTTATTGCACTCACAGTCTCACCTATTTTCCTGCGCGACAGTGCGGCACCTCCGCAACCCGAATCATTCGATATTACCATCGCGAAACGCTCGTCTATGGCTCCTGCCCACAATGTCGCTTTTCCCAGGCGCGAATGACCTATAACGGCCACCTGTTTGGCATCGATGTCTTTATCTACCTCAAAGTAATTCATAGCGCAACTCAAGCCGAATGCCCATGCGGCCACAGTACCCCATTCATCTGCTTCGGGTTTTTCCTGGCCATTGGAATAGAATAATGGGTGCACACCATTGCGAAAGCCATCGTCATAGTCGGGATCAATGTCGCCTCTGTATACTGTTGCCAGCCCATAGCCGTTTTCGATAAGCATCTCTATAGGCCATCGCGATGATTCGGCCCCACGTGCAGGTATAGTGGGCATATCTGTGGATGATTTGCTTTGTATCCTGACAATGGCAACACCCTCTTCCTTGCTGACTGCATGATTCCCATCGAAGTTTAAACCAAAGAAGATCGGGACACGACCGTTGCGTTGGTTAGGTATATAAAGCAGGACGGTCATATAATTGTCTTTACTTTTGGTAAAATAGACAGCAACTTCTTTTCTGGTGGCTTTTCCGCCTAATGCCTGTTTATCTTCAGTCAATATGCTGAAATGCATATCTTTGGATGGTTTTGGGGCTTTTCCATAAACATTGTTTTCGAATGATTCAAGGATTTCGGGCCTCCGTATCTGTGTCCATTCAGATGAGGTCTTTATTTCCCTCCCATCCTCCATTAGTAGTGGATCGGGTAGGGTATAATCTGTGCTATTTTGTCCTGATATAGTGGCACAGCCGCTGGAAACAATAAGCACCAGAAGGGCTTTTCTTAATAGTGTTTTCATTCGTTTGTATTATTAGATATGTAGATATACAGCAAAGAAAAGCAATAATTATTTATTATTCAAGTCGTTGTCTTTCTTTTTCTTTACCGACCATCCAAAGCCTCCTATTTTGTTGCCCATATTATAATATTGCCCGTGCGAATAAGCAATAGGGTTCGCTTTTTCGAGACTGAATTTGCCTGATTCTGTATCAATGTATTTTTCGTCAGCTTTTACATTTACCACATCGGCAATAAACATATCATGTGAACCGAGGCTGAGGATTTCTTTTACCCTGCACTCTATATTTAAGGGAGATTCTTCTATTACCGGAGCTTGCACTACAGAGGCTTTACCCGCCGTAAGCTTCATTTCCTCAAACTTATTGAAATCCCGGCCGGATTTTACACCACACCAGTCGGTAGCATAGGCTAGTTCCTGCGTGGTGATATTAATCACAAATTCCATGTTCTTTTTTATAATCTCATAGGAATGACGTTCAGGGCGAACAGATATATAACACATTGGCGGATTGGTGCATATAGTCCCCAGCCAGCTTAATGTGATAATATTGTATTCGTCGGGAGTAGAGCCGCAACTTATCATGGCAGCGGGTAGGGGGTATATGAGTGTGCCGGGTTTCCAGTCTTGTTTCATTTCAGTTCTATATCTTCCTTTTGTATTCTCAGGCTGCAATAGTGACAGGTCAGTTCCAGTTTTTCTTTATTACTTACTGCGAACTGTGTAGCCATCGGTTCATTGTTTGTTATACATTTCGGATTATTACATTTTACAATTCCCTTAATGGTTTGAGGCAATATCACCTGCTTCTTTTCTACTACCTCATAGTTTTTAATGATATTCAGGACTACATTCGGTGCGATAAGTGCTATCTTATTGACAACATCTTCTTCAAAAAACTTATCCGATATCTTGATGATACCTTTGGCTCCCATTTTCTTGCTTTCAAGGTTATTACCGATTGTTATACGGTTGTTGAGCTTTTCTAACCCAAGCAAGGATACAACCTTGAAAACAACTTCTGATGGTATATGGTCTATTGATGTGCCATCACAAAGGGCGGCCACCTGCAATTCTTTTCTTAATTCTCCCATGGTTGATATCGTCTTTTTATTCTATTGATATATTTAATGCATCACATATAACAGCCTCGCGTGTGAACATTCCATTTTTTGCCTGCTCAAAGTAGTATGCTTTGGGGCTGTCGTCCACATCCTGTTGTATTTCGTTTACTCTTGGCAGCGGGTGCAGTATTTTCAGATTATCCTTCGTGTCGGCTATCATATCTTTCTTTAAGATATATATGTTCTTCACTTTCTCATATTCCATCAGATCGGTAAAGCGCTCCCTCTGTACACGTGTCATATACAGTATATCTGCATTATTGATCACTTCTGGGGTAAAGTCGATATGCTCTTGATATTTTATTCCCTTTTCGTCACAAAACTTCTTATAGTAATCGGGTAATCTTAATTCTTCGGGTGCGACAAAATTAAATGTCGGATTGAAATGAGACATTCCGATGATTAGAGAATGCACCGTACGCCCGTATTTCAGATCACCGACCACAGTAATGGTCAGGTCTTCCAATTTGCCTTGCGTCTTATAGATCGAATAAATATCGAGCATTGTCTGGGTAGGATGTTGGTTAGCTCCGTCTCCTGCATTGATGATCGGCACTTTCGATACTTCGGAGGCATAGCGCGCGGCTCCTTCGAGATGGTGGCGCATGATGATAATATCGGCATAGTTGCTCACCATTAGTATCGTATCTTTCAATGTTTCACCTTTGGATGAACTGGTAGTGGCAGCGTCCGAAAAGCCGATGATACGCCCTCCAAGTCTGTTTACCGCTGTTTCGAAGCTTAAACGCGTTCTGGTAGAGGGTTCAAAGAAGAGAGTGGCGCATACTTTTCCTTCCAGTAATTTCCGGTTAGGATTTTCGTCGAATTTCTTTGTCAGTTTCAATATCCGTAGAATGTCATCTTTGGAATAGTCTGTAATGGAAACGAGGCTTTTGTTACTCATATATTTCTATTTTGAAGAATAATTTGTAAGTTCAAAAAAAATCCCCGAAAAAGAAAACTTCTTCGAGGATAAATATATCTAAATGTTTATATTATCGAAATAAATAAAAAGCCTGAAATCTGGAAGAATATATTCGTCTGGTAAATTTCGCCTTTTCATACAATACTTATTTATATCGGATGTAAAGATAGATACTTTTTTTGAAATTAGAATCTAAATTATTTTAAATAGTTTAAAACAGAAGCTTCCATAATTTGAAGCTTTTATCCTATATTACATTTCCAAATCCACATCGAACAACTCGTGCCAAGGCAATCCTTGTTTATTCAGCTGCTCCATAAATGGATCGGGATCGAATTCCTCTACATTGAATACACCCGGTTTGCGCCACAGGCCTTTCATAAACATGATTCCTCCTATGGTGGCCGGTACGCCTGTAGTATAACTTACTCCCTGTGCTCCTGTTTCTTTGTAAGCAGCCTCATGAGAGCAATTGTTATATACATAATATGTCTTTTCTTTCCCATCTTTAATTCCTTTGATACGGCAGCCGATAGAAGTTTCGCCCGTGTAGTTTTCTCCGAGTTCGCCCGGATCAGGTAGGACAGCTTTAAGGAATTGAATAGGGACAATTTCAACACCATTGTAGATGATAGGATCGATCCGTGACATACCAATGTTTTGTATAACCCGCAAGTGCGTCAGATATTCCTGTCCGAAAGTCATCCAGAAACGGGCACGCTTCAATGTCGGGAAATTCTTTACCAGCGATTCAAGCTCTTCGTGATAGATAACATAAGATTCTTTAGGGCCTATATTGGGGTAATCCAATGGACGATGTATAGCATGTGGTTCTGTTTCAATCCATTGTCCGTTTTCCCAGTATTTACCTTTTTGGGTTACTTCCCGGATATTGATTTCAGGATTGAAGTTGGTGGCAAATGCCTTACCGTGATCGCCCGCATTACAATCCACAATGTCAAGGTAATGGATTTCATCGAAGTGGTGTTTTGCTGCATAAGCTGTAAAGATACTGGTCACCCCCGGGTCGAATCCGCAACCGAGAATTGCAGTCAGTCCGGCTTCTTTGAACCTGTCCTGATATGCCCATTGCCATTTATACTCGAATTTGGCTTCTTCCTTCGGCTCATAATTAGCTGTATCCAGGTAATTTATACCACATGCAAGACATGCATCCATTATAGTCAGGTCCTGATATGGGAGTGCCACGTTGATCACCAAATCGGGTTTAAAGGAATTGAATAGTTTTTTCAGGTCTTCTACATCGTCAGCATCTACTCTTGCCGTTTGTATTTTATTGCCACCGATTGCTTTTGCGATAGCATCGCATTTTGACTTTGTGCGGCTGGCAAGCATGATTTCAGTAAAAACGTCCATATTTTGCGCAACTTTGTGTGCAACTACCGTTCCTACTCCTCCGGCTCCTATGATCAGTACTTTTCCCATGTTACAGTTTATATATAAAATGATTATTATAATACAAAAATAATATTATTAATGCTGAAAACCTATTTGCCATAATACCTTTTATCGAAAATCGAGCGGTATTCTTTCATATACTTGTCCGTATTCATATTCAGCGTGTCCACATATTCTTTCTTTGTTCTGAACCCCTCTTGCAAACCGTGGCCTCTCATTTCTATTGTTTCTATATGCTGGACTTTGTTACCATCAAATAATATAAACGGTAATCCCGTAGGATTTGTTGAGGGCAGCATATCATAAGTGCGCCCGTTCTTTTCTTTTGTAAGATAAACAGGGGTCTCATTCAGGTAAAATATGTCAAATTCTTTATCCGATTCCAAATTCCATGGATGAGGTAATGGTTTGTATAGTGCCTCTGTCAGCCTGTGTTTATAATGATCATAAATATAGATGATGGTCATTTGCTTATTTTTGCCTGCAACAACAAGAATGACAATCGCAAGGATAAAAGACAGAACTTTACCTGCTTTAGGGTAGTGGTGTTCCTCCTTAAAGATGAAAGAATATATCATACAAATAAGCAGGAAAGATATTCCCATTACCGAGCCGATCATGAATCTGGGATCGGGTGCAAAGATGAAATTAAACAGAATCCCGATATAGAATATACCATAAATCACATATTGGTTAATAGGCGTTTTTCTTTTTCGGAAAATATTGTATAAAACAGCAAAAGGGAAAAGTACTGCACAGGAATAAAAGAATATCTGCAGTATCTTGTTCAGAGCACGTATCTTTTCTCCATGCAGGTCATCCATAATCAATTCATAAGCAAAGCTACGGGTGAATGTGAACTTTGCATAATCATGTATGTAAGCTCTTTGTAGTGTGGCGACTGCCTCAGGGACTTTCCAGTCTACTGCGAATAGGTCGATCTCGCTCAAAGGGTAAATGAGGTATCCTGATATGATGACATTTCGGGCAAACCAGAATAATATTACCAATCCTGAAAAGACCAGCATAAAGGCGATAAGCCGATATTGCCGTTGTTTCAACTGGTAGAATAGAATATATATACAGATAAGGCAGAATATAATACATGATAGTTTATACGTAACCAGCGCGATAGGCAGTATAAATGCCAGAAATGGCTGTTTTAGCAGCCAGTCGGATTTCAGTGCTGTTTTTGTTATATAATAGAATGTACAAAGTAATGGTATCGCATCGGTACTCGTATTGTCTAGTATGCTGTCGCTTGCCGAAAGTATAGCGATAAAGAAAAGGATAGGAATAATATTCAGAACATTGAAGTTTGACTTATACAGGTCTATAAATGCCCATATCAACATTAATGTGAAAATGAGGGACTGAACGCCGAATATGGCATCTCCGAACATGAAGCGTAAGGAGAATACGGCTGATATTAATAAGTAATTGGAATTGAACCCGAAACGGTCTTCCAGATTAGCTAACCCGGGAACTGCGCTGTATTCTTCATTCCATCTGATGTTTTGGTAGTGATAAAATTCTGAATCAAAGCTGTTTGATAGAAACGAAGTAAGGAATAGTACTGAAAATATGATTAAAACCATAACTATACCAAGTGATGAATTAAGATGTTTTTTATAATGTATGACCAATTGGAATAACTTTCCTCTACGAATAAACCAATAAGCCGTACAAAATAGAATATATGTGAATAATATATATTGATTGGAAGGAAACCACAGGGACGAGAAAGAGAGAAGGAACGTAACTGCACACAAGCCGATAAGGAAAGTATCTAAAAAGTTATATTTTTCCTCCGTTTTACATACTCTATTGTATATGAAGACGGAAAAGTCTCCAAAAGAAAATAAGACGTATGATATGACAATCCAGGAGGTTAAAGTAGCCAGCATTCAGTATTTAGTTGTATTAAAGGATTAGTCATTTTTCGAAGAATCCCGAAGGGTACCTTTTTAAATGAATCGGATAATATTCCTCTATATATTGTTTATGATCTCTATTTATTATATCAATATATTTTTCTTTAGTCCTGAACCCGCTTTGCAGAGTGTTACTCCTGCATTCTATTGTTAATATATTTTGTACTTTCCCTCCACCAAAAGCACCATACGGTATTCCTCCTTTGCTGGTTAATGGAATCATATCATATCCACAGATGCCATCGCTTTCAGTTAAGTATATAGAGTAATAATCCATTTGATGTTCAATAATATCTACATCTGATATAGGATGCCATGGCTTAAATAATATACTGTTCAAGTTCTCTCTGTTAAATTCGAATGCTGAGTTTATGAGATAATTTCGGGTCTTCCAATAAGTGAAAATAATGAAACACATTATTAGCAGGAAGGATGCCGTTTGTAGAATCGGTAGGCGTGTGTACAATTTGGGAAAGAAATAAGATAGGATACAGCCTATAGTCAGATAGCTTCCACCTAGAATATATCCGTTGATAAAACGAGGATCAAGAGAGGTGGCCAGGCCGAATGTAATGCCAATCAGGCAAACGAGATAGGTATAATATAGGCTTTTATCCAACCTTTTACCTTTCGTATACGAGCATAGGAAGAAAACCGAAGAAACCAGAATAAATACTACAAACACCAGACTACAAACTACCCTTAAAGTATCTATTTTATTAAGAGGGTTTCCGTTTTCAGATAAACGATTCAAATATTCAACATCAAATATATATTCTCCCCATAGCTTTATGTATTCCGATTGTATGAAAGCTGTAGTCATAGGAACTTTCCAGTCGAAAGAAAACAAATCAATCTGATATAAGGGATATATTATATATCCGGATATTATAACATTTCTGGTGCACCGTAATGATAATATGAGAAAAGAAGCAATTATAATAAATAAAACCTCGCTCCGTTTCTTGCTTTTGATCAGGTCGATAAGGATGCTTAAACTAATCAGGCAAAGAATCCCGGCCGATAACTTGAAAGTAACTAATGTTATTGGTAAAATGCAAGTTAAGAGAGGCTGTGTCTTATAGCTGTTAGCTGCTAATGTTATTTTTGCCAGATAGAAGAATATACACGAAGTTGGTATGATGTCT
>JAITVH010000172.1 GCA_031285905.1 Prevotella sp. | reverse complement strand
AAGACCTATCCGATATCAAAAGTTCGATAGATGCGACAGCCGGGTATGATTATCAATTCTGGAAAACAACGACTCCTCTATATAGTGAATTGAATACGTTGGGCGAAGTGCAGACTACTTATGCAGCAAAAGACCAACGACATTCACTTATCTCATACTATGCCCGTTTGAACTATACATACGATTCCCGCTATATGCTGACAGCTACTGTAAGAAGTGACGGTACGTCCCGTTTCAATGAAGATAACCGTTGGGGAACGTTCCCTTCTGTTGCATTAGCATGGAGAGTTAGTGAAGAGTCTTTCCTGAAAGAATATAACGATGTATTGAGTAATTTGAAATTAAGGGCTAGCTACGGGGTTACAGGCCAGCAAGACGGCATAGGAAATTACAATTACCTGCCTGTATATACCTATAGCCAGGAAGGTGCCCAGGCACAATTCGGAAACCAGTTTTATTACTCATATCGCCCTGAGGCATATGTGGAAGACCTGAAATGGGAGACTACTACCTCATGGAACTTCGGTTTCGATTTCGGATTTCTTAAAGATCGTTTAAATGGTAGTTTTGATTTCTATACACGTCAGACAAAAGATCTACTGGCAACCGTTCCATCTCCGGCAGGTGTGAACTTTGATAAATCGATTTTGACAAATGTGGGTAATGTGGATAGTCATGGGATCGAATTTTCGTTGAATGCTACTCCTATCGATACAAAAGACTTTACATGGGACATCAGCTATAATATGACATGGCAGAAAATGAAAGTGAAGAATTTGTCTCTTGTTGATGGCGGTGCGGTAACTAATACATTAGTCGGCCCTTCAATCGATAGTTATCAGTTCCAGGTATTGAGCGAAGGCTATGCACCATACATGTTTTATGTCTATCATCAGCTATATGACGAAAAGACAGGCAAGCCGGTAGAAGGCGCTTATGCCGATCTGAATAATGATGGACAAATCAATTCTGCAGATTTGTATCGTTATCATTCTCCTGCTCCTGATCTCATTTTCGGACTTAGTACATCGTTGCGTTACAAGCAATGGACACTTGGTATGAGTTTCAGGGCTAATCTGGGAAATTACGTATATAATGGAATGTCGATGAATACCGGAGCATGGAGCACCGTTAGCTACAACGCTTATCAACTCAATAATGTAAACAGCAGCTATCTGGAAACAGGTTTTCAAAACCGGCAGTATCTTTCCGATTATTATGTGGAAAATGCCTCATTCTTAAAGATGGACAATATAACCCTGGGTTATAATTTCGGGAAGATCAATAGATGGGTAGGATTGAATGTAAATGCAATGGTACAGAATGTATTCTGCCTGACTAAATATAGCGGTGTCGATCCCGAAGTGCCTAATGGTATGGATGTTTCATTCTATCCGCGTCCACGTATATTCTCTATTGGTTTAGGTTTGGATTTTTGAAAATAACTGAAAATTAATCACAATGAAAAAGATAATATATATATTTCTGTTTATCGGTTTTATGGGCTGGTCATCATGTACTGACGACCTCGATCAATACCCGAATACCGAAACTACATCGAAGGATGTATACGCCAACGCCGAGAATTATAAGGCGGTTCTGGCTAAATTGTATGTCTCCTTTGTCACTACCGGACAGGAAAAAGGAGGAGGAAACCCTGACCTGAGCAGCAACATGGGACAAGATTATATGCGTTGTTTTTTTAACTTGCAGGAATGTGGAACTGACGAAGTGGCTTCTACATGGCTCGAGGGAGATAAGGTAACAGATCTTACCTATCTTTCGTGGGATGCTAATGATCCATGGGTATCGGATATGTATTACCGTATATTTTATAATATAGCTTTATGCAATGAGTTTTTGCGGAATGCAAAAGATGAGAGCATAGCCCACTTTACTGAAAGTGAACAGGCTAATATCCGTCTCTATCGTGCTGAGGCACGTTTTATCCGGGCCTTGGCTTATTATCATGCTCTCGATTTGTTCCGTAATATGCCATTTGTTACAGAAAATGATCCGGTAGGAACATATATTCCTCCACGTTATACTGCAACTCAGATATTTGAATTTATTGAATCTGAATTGACCGATATCGAAGAAGCTTTGCCGAACAGAACAGAATGTGAATATGGACGCACTTCGAAAGGGGCAGCATATGCTTTACTGGCAAAGATGTATCTGAATGCCGAGGTTTATACCAATAAGAAATATTACACGGAATGTATTACCTATTGCAATTATGCCATTGCAGAAGGATATACATTAGAAGCTGAATACCAAAAGCTTTTCAATGCCGATAATCATAAACGTACCAATGAGATTATTTTTACTTTGCCTGTAGATGCATCGCATACTGTGTCGTGGGGAAGTACTACCTACATTATTTGCGGTGCGGTCAGCAATACTTCCGATTATCAAGTACCGGCTGATTATGGTGTAGTCAGTGGTTGGGGGATGTTTCGTGTGCGTGGTGATATTCCTGATCTTTTCGATGCCGAAGACGGCAGAGGAATGTTCTTTACCGAAGGACAAACGAAAGACCTGGAGGTGCTAGACAATCAAAGTAATGGATATTTTGTTGAAAAATGGACTAATCTGACTGATGATGGAAATGCGGCTTCAAATACAGTAGATGGCGGTGCCAATACCGATTTTCCTTTATTCCGTTTGGCTGATGTGTACCTGATGTTAGCAGAAGCCGTTGTGCGCGGTGGTACAGGTGCTACCAGTACAGATGCGTTGGGATATGTAAATCTGCTACGCGAACGTGCTTACGGTGATGATTATGAAACAAAAGGAAAAGAAAGTCTGGCAAATATGAATCTTGACTTTTTCATAGAAGAACGCGCCAGAGAATTATATTGGGAAGGTACCCGTCGCACCGACCTGATACGATTCGGTCAGTTCACAACCAATGCATATACATGGCAATGGAAAGGTGGAGTAAAAAATGGTACGGCTGTGGATAATAAATATAATATCTACCCGATACCAGAAACGGATTTGACTGCAAACCCGAATCTGTACAATGAAGATTATTAATCGACTTATGATTTTTATTATGAAAGCATTAGATAAAATAAAATATGTCTTCTGGGTTGTAATATCATTGATGTTGATAACAGCCTGTGAGAATGACGGCGATAAGATATACTTGTCAAGCATTGAGGGTAGCGACTTAGTGGCTACTGAAAGCGAGGTGGTACTTGTTCAAGAGAAGGCGAAACAAATTGTATTGTCATTAGCCTGGACAAAAGAAACCCTAAAGATAAGCAATCCTGCCATGTCGGCTCCTAACGTATGGACAACCTACATACAGGTATCTACTAAAGAGGACTTTAGCTCTAATATGTCAGAGGCGATCGAGAAGAACCTCTCACGAGCATATACCGGAGCCGAACTGAATACCATTGCTAAAAATATAGGAATGGAACACGATATTCCGACTACGGTTTATATGCGTTTACGCTCAGCTACAGGAAATAATATGGAGTCGGTTTACAGTAATACTATCAGCCTGCAATTGACTTCTTACTTTATCGATATGAGTAAGGCCATGCTTCTTACTGCTGAAAAAGAAGAAACCGGAATCTATTTATCCTCACCTGGACTGAATGGTATATATACAGGATTTATAGGGGCGGCATCATGGCAAAACTTTTTCCTACTCGAAGGTGATGGAACAATCTGGGGTAATGAACCTCAGGATGGAACTGCATTCTCCTTATCATCACAGGATGATAGCTGGAACTGTTGGTTCCCTGAACCTCAGGGATGCTATTATACAATAATGAATACCCCTAAGAAATCATGGTCGGCGCTTTATCTCCCTTCGCTAACAATAAGCGGTGATATAGAGGGAGAAATGAGTTATGACCGTCCTAACAACAGATGGGTATATGTATTCAATGCCGCATCGTCAGGTTCTAGGACTGTGAAATTGTCCACTACCGGTCAACAATATGATTTCTCTACAAGTGATAACACGTCAATAGCGACTCCTGTTGCATTTGCTCAGACTGGAGAATACCTTTCTTTGGCAGATCAGGCCGGAAATATAACTGTAAATATCCCGGCAACGGGAGAATGTACACTCGTTGTTGATCTGAGTAATCTCGATGCATGGACATGCGAAGTGGTTCCAGGTTCGTTAGAGCCGGTAGAAGTAAATCCGTATGTTTATTTACCGGGAGTGGATGATGGGAGGACAGGAGCAGGTTGGAACTTCGACAACTTCCTGAGATTATATAACGAGGATAACCTTACTTATGCAGGTGTTATTGATTTCAATTCACTATGGGGTTATACGATAAATCCGGAAAAAGACAATTGGGGAGATAAATATACTTATGTGAGTGGTGATGCTCTAGTCGGCACATTTGAATTTAAGGGTGGAGAGAATAATATTCCACCTCCTACACCCGGGCTTTATTTAGCTGATGTATCCTTAAAAGAATTTACATATAAACTGACAGAAGTAGGGAACGTTATTTACATATCAGGATTGAATGATGTATGGAATTTTAGTGTAACGCTTGCAGCTACTCCTATAGCTGGGGTATATTCGGGGCCAATTACTATCAATTTCGCTTCAACAAATGGTTTCTCTATATATCTGGTATATAATAACTGGAATATTAAGTTCGGAGGTTCAGATGGTAAATTATATTATTCAAGCAATAATAACATAAAGGATGATGCGTCATTAACTCCCGGAACTTACACGCTGACAGTTGATCTTATCAATCAAACTTATAATATCACTCAATAAAAGAAAGAAAAGATGAAACTAAAGAATATTATATTATCAGTATTTATTGCATTGTTTTCTTTCAGTGCATGCAGTGATGACGACAACCCAGAATTTCCGGAATCTCCTGTTTACGATATGTCGGGATTTGCCAAGGGAGCTGATATTGGCTGGCTTACCGAAATGGAGAAATCAAGTAAAAAGTTCTATAATAGTATAGGCACAGAGAAAGATTGTATAGAGTTGTTACGCGACTTGGGAATGAACTCTGTTCGTCTGCGCGTATGGGTAGATCCTCAGAATGGTTGGTGTAATGCCGAAGATGTTCTAATTAAAGCATGGAGGGCAAAAAATCTGGGTATGCGTATCATGGTCAATTTCCATTATAGTGACAGTTGGGCTGATCCTTCCCAGCAGACTAAACCGGCTGCATGGGCAGACCTTGATTTGGACGAACTGAAACAAGCTGTTGCTGATCATACTACCGAAGTGCTGACAAAGCTGAAGACTAATGGCATTGATGTAGAGTGGGTACAGATCGGGAATGAAACCAGCGATGGAATGCTTTGGAGAAAAAATGAAGATGATCCGAGCCCGTCAGGTAAGGCATCTGAAAGCATGAAAAATTACGCAGAACTGAATAATGCAGGCTATGATGCTGCTAAAGCCGTGTATCCGAATGCAAAAATGATTGTACATCTTAACAATGGTTTTGACAACGATCTTTTCAGGTGGCTGTTCGACGGTCTGAAGAATAATGGTGGCAAATGGGATGTCATTGGTATGTCGTTATACCCTTCAACAGACGATGGAGACTGGGAAGAAAAAAATGAGGCATGTCTGGAAAATATGGAGGATATGATAAGTCGTTACGGTACGGAAGTTATGATATGTGAGGTTGGTATGGCGTGGGATGCTGCTGAAACAGCAAAAGATTTCCTTACCGATCTGATAGAAAAAGCTAAGTCTGTAGAGGGAGGTAAATGTTTGGGAGTACTCTATTGGGAGCCGGAATCATATGGTAATTGGGATGGCTACACTATGGGGGCATTCGATAATTCGGGTAAGCCAACTGTAGCAATGGATGCTTTTAAGTAATCAATTTTTGAAGGTTGCCGAAAGGCAACCTTCTTTTAAACACAGAATTATATGAAACAAAAACATATTTTATCTCTGGCTATCATACTTTTTTTACTATCCAATGATTTGTTTTCTCAGCGGATGGAATTCCTGTTAGAGAATTCCTGGAAATTCAATAAAGGAGATTTTCCCGAAGCTGTAAATAAAAATTTTGAAGATAAAAACTGGGAAAATGTGATTGTACCTCATGATTGGGCTATTTATGGGCCTTTCGACCGGAAATATGATTTACAAACAGTGGCTATTACACAAAATAGTGAAACGGTAGCCAGTGTAAAAACAGGTCGTACCGGAGGTCTTCCCTATATCGGGATAGGCTGGTATAGGAACTCTTTTGATGTTGATTCTTTCGATAAGGACAAGAAGAGGGTGTCACTTCTTTTCGACGGGGCAATGAGTGAAGCCCGTGTATATGTGAATGGCAAGGAGGCCATTTTCTGGCCACTCGGTTACAATTCCTTTCATTGCGATGTGACGGATTTACTCAATCAGGATGGAAAAGAGAATACTCTGGCTGTTCGTCTCGAGAATAAACCTGAATCTTCCCGTTGGTATCCCGGAGCAGGTTTGTACCGCAATGTACATGTCATTATAACCGATAAAGTGCATGTGCCTGTTTGGGGAACATATATTACTACACCTTTTGTTTCAAAGGATTATGCTTCGGTAAATCTGAAGACGGAGGTTCTTAATAGTGATAATAAAGAAATAAGAGTCTTGACAGAATTAAAAGATATGTCAGGAAAGGTAGTTGCTTCAAAGGATAATACAATGAAGATTAATCATGGAAAACCGTTTGAACAAAATCTTATAGTGGATGCTCCTCAATTATGGTCTCCCGAAACTCCTTATTTATATCACGCGGTATCAAGGGTTTATCAAGACGGTCATCTGGTAGATGAATATATCACGCGTTTCGGAATCAGAGATATTAAACTGATTGCGGATAAAGGTTTTTTCCTGAACGGGGAAAGACGTAAATTTCAAGGCGTTTGCAATCACCATGACTTAGGGCCTTTAGGCGCGGCGGTTAATGTTGCGGCATTGCGTCGTCAGTTGACTTTACTCAAAGATATGGGTTGCGATGCCATACGTACGGCACATAATATGCCTGCTCCTGAGCTAGTTGAACTTTGCGACGAAATGGGCTTTATGATGATGATAGAACCTTTTGACGAATGGGAAATAGCCAAGTGTAAAAACGGGTATCATCGCTTCTTTAACGAATGGGCCGAGCAAGACATGGTGAATATGCTTCGAAATTACCGGAATAATGCGAGTGTAGTGATGTGGAGTATAGGTAACGAAGTGCCTACACAATGCAGTGCCGAGGGATATAAAGTAGCATCATTTTTACAGGAAATCTGTCATCGCGAAGATCCTACACGTCCTGTGACTTGTGGAATGGATCAGGTGACTTGTGTATTGAGCAATGGTTTTGCGGCAATGCTCGATGTTCCCGGATTAAATTACCGTGCCCATCGTTATGTAGAGGCTTATGAAAAGTTGCCTCAGAATCTTGTTCTGGGATCGGAAACATCTTCTACGGTAAGCTCGCGTGGAGTATATAAATTCCCGGTAGAGAAAAAGGCTGATGCGATTTATGATGATCATCAGTCGTCATCGTATGATCTTGAATATTGCTCATGGTCGAATGTTCCGGATGATGATTTTGCGTTGGCTGATGATTATGAATGGACTATGGGACAATTTGTCTGGACTGGATTTGATTATTTGGGCGAACCTTCGCCTTATGACACAGATGCCTGGCCTAATCATAGTTCTATGTTTGGTATTATTGATCTGGCTAGTATTCCTAAAGACCGTTATTACTTATACAGAAGTATTTGGAACAAGAATGAAAATACGTTGCATATTCTTCCTCATTGGAATTGGAAGGGGAGAGAAGGACAGATAACACCTGTATTTGTTTATACTAATTATCCATCGGCTGAGTTGTTTATCAATGGAAAAAGCTATGATAAACAAAGCAAAAACAATTCGACATTGCAGAATCGTTATCGTTTGATGTGGATGGATGCAGTATATGAACCGGGCGAAGTAAAAGTGGTGGCATATGATGAACAGGGTAGGGCAGTAGCCGAAAAGGCCGTAAGGACAGCCGGGAAACCTTATCAGATAGAACTGACACCTGATCGTACTAATATTATGGCAGATGGAAAAGATCTGGTTTATATTAATGTGCGTATTGTAGACAAAGATGGAAATCCCTGCCCGACAGATAACAGGCTGGTGAAATTCTCAGTAACGGGTAATGGTAAATATAAAGCTTCTGCAAATGGTGACCCTACAAGTCTAGACTTGTTTCATCTCCCTCAGATGCCTTTATTTAGCGGGCAATTAACAGCGATAGCACAAGCTTCGAAAGAATCGGGAAAGTTGGTATTTGAAGCCAAAGCCAATGGTGTGAAATCGGCTAAGATAGAGATTGATGTAAGATAAGATTTTATAACATAAAAGTAAAAGCGCCTCCTCTAATTTTAGAGGAGGCGCTTTTACTTTTATGTTATAACACATTTAGAATTTATATCCCAGTGTCAATAATCCTTGTGTTCTATTTGTTTTCAATGATGTTTTTGCCGATTCAAACATTAATTCATCATCTAAATTAAATCCTTTCGGGAACAAATACAGATCGGATTTTTGAGAACTCATTACAAAAGCTACGTCAGCATAGAAATTGCGGGAGAATTTGTATCCCAATCCATAAGTAAAGTTGTTCAGATCTCCATCCAGTACATAATGAGAAGATGATCCTACAGTCATTACTTCGAAGTCGTTATCCTTAAACTCTTTATCCAGAGGATTTTGCATCCATGCATATCCTGCACGCAATGAGAATTGAGGAGTTACACGAACTTCAGCGCCTACACGCACAGTTGATGCATTTCTAAAGTCTTGCTTAATATAATTGTTCGGATCATAATCAGCATTTGCCAATGGGTCTCCCCATTTATTAAACAGTTTCATATTGTTTTTATAATTCGTCAACTCATAATCTACGCTGAGGATGGCGATATTACCAATAACCCCCGCAAGGCTGAAAGTCCATTTGTCAGGAGAACGGAATTTGTAATCCTTTTCAGCATCCCCTGTCTGTATTACTCTCTTTAAATCACTCTCAGACCCATCAAAGAAATCTGTCATGTCGAAATTCATAGATGCTGAAGCATAATCCGTCATATTATACCACGTAGGCGAATGATATGATACACCAAGTCTTAGTTCCTGCATTGGTTTTACAATTACTCCTGTTTTGATTTGCCAGCCTGTTCCCTGTGTTTTCAACCAGTTCTCAAGATCAAAGCCATTATTATTACTATTATTAATCCATTCGCTGTGTCTGGAATACATCCGATAGTCAATATCTGTAATAGCGATAGTCATACCGGCGCTAATAATATCAGAAAAGGTAGTTCCCAGATTAAAATCATAAGTATTGACAGAACCTTTTTCTTCTACAAAAAGATTGGTATTGACCGTATTGTCTTTAAATGCCGATACAACTTCATATCCACCATTACCTAGATAATCGATAAGATATCCTGTATAGCCGAAAACAGCCAACCAATCGGATTTAGCAAAAGGGTCGTCGGAATTTTTTCCTGCATAAAACAAGTCTCTGTCAGGATCAGTATATCCGCCTTCAGAAGCCCTAAATGCCATATAATCAGCCAGAGAATAATTTTGGTTAGCACCCCTCATCTGATATTTTTTATCAAAGTTCTTCAGACGATTGTAAGAAAAGCCAACATTGAGAAATGGGGCCACATCGCTGTTTAATGGGATAGAAGAAACAAATGCAAGATTGTCAAAGTTAAACTTAAATTTACTTTCTTCCATTTCTCCATCATTCAGGTTTGTTTTTGTCCGGGTATTTTCGAAATTGAGTGTTGCCACTATTTCTGAGCTTTTATATACCCCAATCCCTGCCGGGTTGATAGATATACCGGAGATATCTCCGCCTAAAGCACCGAATGCACCACCCATGGAGACAGAACGGGCTGTTCCTGTCAAATCGTTTCTCGAAAACTTATATGCATCCATTTCTCCTTGTGCGTAAATAGCACCAATAGAGAGTGCAAAAACTAATAATGAGGTTATACGTTTCATGACCTAAGGTTTAATAGTTTTTAAAAAAGCTGCCTCAATTTCTCATATTGAAGCAGCTTTATATTATGATTATTTGTTTTATCTGCCACGTCCTCCGCTACTGCTACGTCCTCCGCTGCTTGATGAACTGCTGCCTGAGCTTCTGGATGAAGACGAAGAGCTACTTGAGCCACTGCTGTAAGAACTTCTACTGCTACTTGACGAGCTTGAGCCACTGCTATAACTGGATCCTGACGAGCTAGACGAAGATGAGCTACCACTATAGCTTGGCCTTGACGAACTGGATGAGCTTGAGCTACCACTATAACTAGGCCTTGAAGACGAAGATGAGCTACTGCTACCAGGTCTTGACGAACTAGATGAAGACGAACTTGAGCTATAACTTGGGCGGGTAGAAGATGGCCTTGTGCTTACGCTGGACGAAGACGAACTATTGCCGGATGAGCTATAACTAGGCCTTGTTGTTGGGCGTGTCGTTGCAGTACTACTGGAAGAATTTTCCCTGCCTCCTGTAGACGAATTATAGCTTGGACGAGTTGTCGGTCTTGTAGTTGCACTTGACGAAGACGAACTGCTTCCCCTACCTCCTGTTGTTGAATTATAGCTTGGGCGGGTTGCAGGCCTTGTCCCTACATTTGATGACGAACTGCTTCCTCTACCTCCTGTTGTTGAGTTATAACTAGGTCTTGTTGCAGGCCTTGTTCCTACATTTGCAGAAGAACTGCCTCTGCCTCCTGTTGTTGAACTATAACTTGGTCTGCCGTTACTCGAAGTTCCGTATCGATTACTTGAGCCGTAGTAGCGCTCACCTGATCCATAGTAACCCGGACGTCCACGTCCTCCACTACTATAATATACAGGTCTTGAATGATGATGATGTCCGCCGCCATACCAGCCGCCGCCACCGTACCATCCACCCCAGCCCCAGGAGTAAGATGGGTAATAATAAGGATTATATCCCCAGCCCCAATAAGAATAATGCCAAGGGTTGTACCAACCACCATAACCATAATCATAATACCATGGGTCATACCAAGGGTAATAGCTGTTATACCATCCGCCCCATCCCCAGTTCATGGAGAAATTCCATCCACGGTTACGGTAATATGAACCATACAGGTCATCTACTACATATATATTTATTTCATCGTCACTCGATATGCTTACGCTGTTTTTCGGATTATGAAACTTTACGATACGATCTGTGTATTCATAATCTTCATATTGTTCGATAGAATCCTCAGGATACTTTTCATATACCGATACGTTTCCTCCTCTGCGGTTGTATGCATCCACGTCAACATTTACGTTACCTTCTGTTTCCAGTGTAACGTCACCATTGTCGCGAACAACAAGCACCTGTTGAGGAGTTGTACTCTTTTTCTGAGTGGTTGTATTTTGAACCTTAACTTCTTTTACTTCCTTCTTTTGCTCTTTCGGTTTAGAAGAAGCATAGATGTCATCCCAATCATCTTGCGCAAATGCGAAGAATGGTAATACAGACATCAGAAACATTAATAATACGTTCTTGCTTTTCATAATCTGCTCTCCTATTATTTAATATTTATAATCTTTCGTTTTGTGTACAAAAATCATTCCTTTTATTTCTTTGACTAAATATAACCGATAAAGTTTAATATCTATCTAAAAGGTATACCTCACGGTAAACAAATATACGGCATATTATTCATCTATCCAACATGTTTACACATGAAAGATGCATAAATAGGGCTTTTTGTTGCGTTCTATTATGTTAAAAATAGTGAGAAAATATTTATATTTAGCTAAATGCAAACTAGAGGTTGCAAATTTGACATAATGTGTAATTATTGTCTTTTTTACAATTAAAAGGTAAGTGTTATAAAGACATTTAATAAAAAATGAAAGTGTAAAGTATACAATTAACATAAAAAAATATTAAAATGATATCCGGGAATTTTATGACATTTTTTTATTAGTTTGAAAAGTGGCAGATACTTTTTAAATTTGTATAAATTTAATATAACAACTATGAAAAATCTCTTATTATTTATCCTTTTTTTACTCCCTTTTACATCCTTTGCCCAACAGAGAGAAGCAAATACATATCGCATTATGTCTTATAATGTGAGAAATGGAAATGGGTTGGATGGCAGGACTGACTATGACAGAATTGCAGGAATAATAGAAAAGGCCTGTCCCGATGTAATAGCATTACAGGAATTAGATAGTGTAACTACCAGAGGCAAACAAACAGATGTATTGAAAAAATTAGCTGACATTACACGGATGCATTATATATATGCCCCTGCGATTTCATATCAAGGCGGAAAATACGGAATTGGACTTTTGTCAAAAGAACGCCCCCTTTTATGGAAAAATGTTCCTTTGCCGGGTAGAGAAGAGGCTCGTACATTATTAATAGTAGAGTTTGATAAGTATTTAGTTTTCGCCACACATTTTTCACTTAACAAGGATGACAGGCAAACTTCAGTCAATATAATAAATGAATATGCCGGACAATATAATAAACCTATATTCTTAGCCGGTGACCTGAATGATGATCCTGAATCGGAAGCAATAAAAAATCTTTCGCGAAATTGGAAGATACTTAATAATGATAAAACTCCTACATTTCCGGCAAATGAACCGAAACAAACTATTGATTACATAGCCGGATATATATCGAATGGAAAAACATATTCTGTACATAGCCGGCAGGTAATGAACGAACCTGTTGCATCCGATCATCGTCCTCTTTTCGTAGATGTAAGGCTAAAGGCGGATGTAGATAAAGTAATGCGTACGAAACCATATCTTCAAAATCCATCAACAGATGCAATGACTGTAATGTGGATGACAAATGTCCCTTGTCGAAGCTGGATAGAATACGGAACTGATAGCACAGATATGAAACGTGCCCGTACTTTTGTAGAAGGGGAGGCTATGGCAAATAATACAACGAATAGAATTCGTATCGAAGGATTACAACCGGGAACAAAATATTATTATCGTGCTGTATCGCAGGAAATCACCCTTTATCAGCCATATCATAAAGAATTTGGAGATACTATATCTACTCCTGTTTATTCATTCACTACATGGGATGATAATAAGAAAGACTTTACAGCCCTTATATTTAATGATATACATGATAATTATTCTTTGTTTGACAAATTGTATACTCAGGTGAAAGATAGTGGTTATGACGTCGTTTTCTTCAATGGCGATTGTATAGCCGATGTGCAAACAGAGTTTAATGCGGTAAGAAGTATTTCTCACTATTGTGAAGGAGTAGGAGGATACAGTATTCCCACAATATTTATAAGGGGTAATCATGAGACCAGGGGAGGTTATTCCATGTTCTTATGGAATCTTTTAGAAAAAAAAGGTAACAGCCATTCTTATGGTGCATTTAATCTGGGAGATACTCGTTTTGTATTGCTTGACTGTGGAGAAGATAAACCTGACGATCATTGGGTTTATTATGATATGAATGATTTCACGCACTATAGAGAGGATCAGGCTAGATTTTTGGAAAGTGAAATAAAGTCGGATGAATTTAAGAATGCTACAAAAAGAGTGTTGATTCATCATATACCTATATATGGAAAACATCTCGACGACTATCATCCATGTAAAGATATTTGGGAACCGATTTTAAGTAAAGCCAAGTTCAATATATCACTGAATGCTCATACACACCGTTTTGAATATATCCCAATAGGGGAGGATAAGAATGTATATCCTGTCATTATTGGAGGAGGTAATAACGAAAAGAGTGTAACCGTTTCTGTATTACAGAAGAAAGGAAAGAGGATGACTCTGAAAGTATTAAATGTACAAGGAGAAATATTGCAGAATCTTGATTTATAATATGACGAATTTAATAAAGTTATTTATTCCGGTGGTGTTATATGCTACCAGCATACAACTGTCAGCTCAAGCCGGAAAAACGATGAATGCTGATGGCAAAACGGATACATACGAACTCATAAAATCGTTTGGATATGGAGTGGAGGTGCCGGATTGCGGGCATTCGGTTCATCATATTACACAGCAATATGATGAAGAATTAAATAAATGGGTATTTGTTTTTACTCTCCATAAAGATTTGGATGATGATCGTTGCGGAGCGAAAGACAGACAGCGAACAGAGATTAAAACATTCGGGCCTTCTCCGGATAGTATGAAAGGGCATAGGGGAAAGACTCACCAATATAAATGGAAGTTTAAGCTGGATAAAGATTTTCAACCATCGCCTAATTTTTGTCATATCCACCAGATAAAGGCAGACAGCGGCCCAAATGCCGGAGCGCCTATTGTTACTTTGACTCCCCGTCTTAAGGGTGATAAAGAAGTGCTTCAATTAAATGTTGTAAGTGAAGAAAACAAATCCACTATACTGGCAGAGGTCGATTTGGCTCTTTTTAAAGGTGTATGGGTAGAAGTATCGGAAATAATAACATATGACAGGCAGGGAAAAATAGAAATGGAAATAAAGAGGGTATCAGATAAAAACGTACTTCTTTGCGGAAAAGCAGATGATGTTGATTTGTGGCGCGATGGAGCCCGGTTCAACCGCCCTAAATACGGTGTTTATCGCAGTCTCAGAAGTTTGGAGTATTTGCGTGATGAATCGATATTATATGCTGATATAGAATTTCTCGAAACTATTGCCCTTGACTCTCGACAGCGAAGAAAGCAAGATTAACACTGTTTTTTTAATAAGAGGCGCAAAAGGCTGGTGTTGTTGTTTCATATGGTAAAAAATAAAAACTTATCTTTGCACGAATTATAATGCAATCTAAATAATACTATTATACCATTAATCTATGTCTATCAACAAAAAGATCAAAAAAGCGATTGTACTTGGTTCGGGTGCATTAAAAATCGGACAAGCCGGTGAATTTGACTATTCGGGTTCTCAAGCATTAAAGGCATTAAAAGAAGAAGGAATTTATACTGTACTGATTAATCCGAATATTGCTACTATCCAAACCTCGGAAGGAATCGCCGACAAAGTTTATTTCCTACCTGTAACTCCTTATTTTGTAGAGGAAGTAATAAAGAAAGAGCAAATAGATGGTATATTGCTTGCTTTTGGCGGACAAACTGCTCTTAATTGTGGTACCGAAATGTACCTCAATGGCACATTGCAGAAATATGGTGTTGAAGTATTGGGAACTTCCGTTGAAGCAATAATGGCAACCGAAGACCGTCAATTGTTTGTTGAAAAACTAAATGAGATAGATGCCAAGACACCTATAAGCCAGGCCGTAGAATCGATGGGAGATGCAATAGCTGCTGCTAACCGTATTGGTTTTCCGGTGATGGTACGTTCGGCATATGCTTTAGGCGGACTGGGTAGTGGAATTTGCAATAATCTGGAGGAGTTTAAAATATTATGTGAAAGCTCATTTGCTTATTCTAAGCAGATATTGGTTGAGGAATCGCTCAAAGGCTGGAAAGAAATAGAATTTGAGGTTATCAGAGATAAAAACGACCATTGCTTTACGGTAGTACCAATGGAGAATGTTGACCCTCTGGGTGTACACACAGGCGAAAGTATTGTCGTAGCACCTATCTGTTCTTTGCGGCAAGATCAGATCACTCTGCTGGAAGATATTGCTAAAAAAGTAGTTAGACATATCGGTATAGTGGGCGAATGTAATATTCAGTATGGTTTTAATGCTGAGACGAATGATTATCGTATCATTGAAATTAATGCACGCCTGAGTCGTTCTTCTGCATTGGCATCTAAGGCGAGCGGTTATCCATTAGCTTTTGTAGCTGCTAAACTTGCATTAGGTTATTCTCTTGATCAGATAGGAGAGATGGGAACCCGTAATTCAGCTTATGTAGCGCCATCTGTCGATTATATAATAGTTAAGATACCTCGCTGGGACTTAACCAAATTTGTGGGTGTATCGCGTCAGATAGGTTCCAGTATGAAGTCGGTAGGTGAAATCATGTCGGTAGGTAAGTCCTTCGAAGAAATCATACAAAAAGGACTTCGTATGATTGGGCAGGGCATGCACGGATTTGTAGGGAACCACGAACTCGAATTTACAGACCTGGAGGAAGAACTTTCCAATCCTACTGACCTGCGGATATTTGCCATAGCCAAAGCCTTTGAGGAGGGATATACAATTGATCAAATATATAATCTGACAAAGATAGACCCTTGGTTTTTAGGAAAACTAAAAAACATATATGACTATTCTCTGGTATTACAGCAATACAAAAAAATAGAAGATGTACCCGCAGATGTGATGGCAACAGCAAAACGCCTGGGATTCTCCGATTTCCAAATCGCCCGCTTTGTAGAAGAACCGGACGGGAATGTGGAAAAAGAATCTCTGAAAGTACGTTCTCTCCGTAAAAAAATGAATGTATTGCCTTCTGTAAAGCGTATTAATACGATAGCATCAGAAAATCCTGATCTTACGAACTATCTCTATATGACTTATGATAAGTCTGAGCATGATATTCCGTATTTCAAGAACGATAAGTCTGTAGTAGTACTTGGTTCGGGGGCATATCGCATTGGTAGCTCGGTTGAGTTTGACTGGTGCTCGGTGAATGCAGTACAGACTGCGCGTAAGCTGGGATATAAATCCATCATGATCAACTATAATCCGGAGACTGTATCCACAGACTATGATATGTGTGACCGTCTCTATTTCGATGAACTATCTTTCGAACGGGTACTGGATGTTCTTGATCTGGAAATGCCTAAAGGGGTTATCGTATCGATGGGAGGACAGATACCTAATAATCTTGCGATCAGGCTATATCGTCAGGATATTCCGATTCTGGGAACTTCGCCTTTGTCAATCGATAGGGCTGAAAACCGGCATAAATTCTCAAGCATGCTCGACCAGTTGGGTATAGACCAACCAGCATGGAAAGAACTGTCGAGTATGGAAGAGATTCACGGTTTTGTAGAAAATGTGGGTTATCCTGTATTGGTGCGTCCATCGTATGTGCTTTCGGGTGCGGCAATGAATGTGTGTTACGGCCCCGAAGACTTGGATACCTTCTTGAAGCTGGCTGCTAATGTATCGAAAGAGTATCCGGTAGTGGTATCGCAATTTTTGCAGAATGCTAAAGAGATAGAGTTCGATGCTGTAGCCAAAGACGGAGAGGTTGTAGAGTATGCAATCTCTGAACATATCGAGTTTGCAGGAGTACACTCAGGTGATGCTACGCTTGTTTTCCCGGCACAGAAAATATACTTTGAAACAGCACGCCGCATCAAACGTATTAGCCGGAAGATCGCAAAAGAACTTAATATTAGCGGGCCTTTCAATATCCAATTCTTAGCGAAGAACAATGAGGTGAAAGTGATTGAATGTAACTTGCGTGCCTCACGTAGCTTTCCATTTGTATCTAAGGTTTTGAAACGGAACTTTATCGAAACGGCTACCCGTATTATGCTCGATGCTTCTTATGAAAAGCCGGATAATGCAAACTTCGATATTGACTGGATTGGGGTAAAAGCATCTCAGTTTTCGTTCTCGCGTTTGCATAATGCTGATCCTGTGCTGAGTGTGGATATGTCTTCTACCGGAGAAGTAGGATGTTTGGGCGATGATTTTAGTGAAGCATTGCTGGTTTCTATGATTTCGGTGGGATATAATATTCCTAAGAAGAATATTATGGTGTCTTCGGGA
>JAITVH010000136.1 GCA_031285905.1 Prevotella sp. | reverse complement strand
ATATATTTGTATTCGTAAAAATGTAGTAACAATCAAGCCATTATGTAGAACGACATGTAGAATATGGCTAAAACCACAAATATCTACATCTGATATACAGTCTGTTACTCTTTAAAAGGGGTATCCCGTCTTTAGGCAACCCTATTCTATTTATCTTAGAAGCTTATATCAATAAGCTCGTTTACAATCCTTTTTCGCTCAGATACCTTTCAGCCTCCAGTGCAGCCTGGCATCCGGTACCAGCGGCCGTTATAGCCTGTCTGTAACGAGCATCAGCCACATCTCCGGCAGCAAAAACACCATCAACACATGTTTTGGGTGTTCCCGGTTCGGTAATGATATACCCTACCGAGTCCAGATTTACCTGATCTTTGAAAATGTCAGTATTGGGTGTATGGCCTATGGCCAGAAAGAATCCATCTATGTTGATATCAAATCTTTCCTCATTGGCCTCTCCCATATGTTTCACTATGTGGGCACCCTCTACCCCATTCTCTCCAAATAGCCCTACAGTATTACATTCAAATAAGACTTCTATTTTAGGATTCTGCATCGCCCTGTCTTGCATTATTTTAGATGCACGCAGGTATGGTTTGCGTACAATCAGATATACTTTTTCTGCCAATCCTGCAAGGTACATGGCCTCTTCACAGGCTGTATCACCACCGCCTACAACAGCCACTCTTTTTTTGCGATAAAAGAAACCATCGCATGTAGCACAAGCCGAAACACCCATTCCTGCATATTTTGTTTCGTCAGGAAGCCCAAGGTATTTAGCACTGGCGCCTGTTGCAATAATAACAGAGTCTGTCTCTACTGTCTTCTCTGCATCTATCATAACCTTTCTTGGGTAACTGATGAAGTCTACCGATGTAACATTTCCCGTACGTATATCAGCTCCAAAACGTGTTGCTTGTTTCTTTAAGTCCTCCATTAGATCCACTCCCGTAGTGCCCTCAGGGTATCCGGGAAAGTTCTCTACATCTGTTGTTGTGGTCAATTGTCCTCCGGGCTGTATCCCTTCATAGAGAACCGGAGAAAGGTTTGCCCTGGCGGCATATATTGCTGCTGTAAAACCAGCCGGTCCCGATCCGATGATCAGGCAACGTACTTTTTCATTCATATTAATTTTGCTATTTATATGCTTTCGTTTATATCTTGCGCAGATTTATAAAAAATATTTATAAGAATACAACCTGATTATTTTTTAATTTTTATGGTATGATAAACAAAATCTATCACTTAACGTAGGTCTACTACCTCAACATCAGGATAATCACTTTTGTTGAATCTGAATGTCTGATCAGGCAATTCCTGTTGGGTCATGTATTTTTTTATTGTCAATATATTCTCCAGCCCTACTTTGTCCACTAATGTAATTCTGTGAAACATGTTACTCCCCTTATCAATCTGGACAATAATACGGGAGAACTCGCTGTTTTTATTCTCAGGAGTTAATTCAATTTCGTACAATAGTTTTGTGTTATCTTTCTTTTCGCCTTTATACTTTAAGTTGAATCCACTCTTATAAATACTGAATAGGGAAGAAGGGCTTATTGCCTGCAATTCATCACCCGTTGGGTTACTCACATTTACCTCTTCCGTATCTTTCACATATACCCATTGCGTTTCCCCGTCAAACCAGGTGATAGCATCCGGTATCTCTATCCTGAACTTATCCCCTTTCATATATGCCTTACCATCATAACTATATGTAGCACCTTGCTTTGTGTCCTTAGTATCTAAGGTAAACGCAGCTGTAATACCTCCGGACTGATTATAGATTTCGGATGCCTTATCGAGGATAGAACGAGCATTCTGAGCCGATGCCATTACTGATATAAATAATAAGACGGATAATGTAGCAAGTTTAGTTCTCATATCATTGGGTTTTGTTTACAAATATAAGACAATTAATCGGTGCAAAAGGTTTAAAAAGTAACATAAGTTTCCAATTTCTTTATTTTGCAGATAGCTATAAGTCACCGATGTCATCCTTTTCTCTTTTTTGCATCCTCATCTGACACAGTCTTTTTTTAACTAAAAGGTAACAAAGGTTATAATTTATAAGGAATTCGTGGCTTTGCCTGTAGGGGCGTAATATCTTACGCCCGAATACGAGAATAATGCTTTTTAAAAACGGGCGGATAATAATTGGCTCCGCCGATTTTCAATTCGCCTCCTACAGCATGCTCGGATATTTTAACTAAAAAGTAACAGATGTAACACTATTCAGCCATTAGCTGATAGCCGTTAGTTCTTAGCTTTTTATTCTCTCCCTGTCATCCTGAGGTTACGAAGGATCTCGCCGTCTAAAGGAAAAGAGATGCTTCCTTCGTCAGCATGACAAGACTAAGTATTTTAACTAAAAGGTGACAACCAACGGTCACAGGAGCGTAGCGTATGTAAAGGTGACACTTTTCATTCATAATCTATCATTCTTTATTTATAATTTAAAAACATTGGCACATCGGCATATTAGCACATCAGGCCATTGATATACTATAGATAAATTCAAAATAAAAAAATAATGAAAAGAAGCCTAATTCACCATGAGAACGACACTCCCCCGTTAATACGCAGGCCAGACCAGTCTGATTTTATATTTGATTTCACCCCTTGATACTTGAAATACGATCCCAGCTGAAAATCATATCCGCCACTGACATGAATGCCTATATTAGGAGTGAGAAACCACTTTACACCTATCTGAGGCAACAGAGATACACCGTTCGCATTCATATCAATATTATCGTCCGTATCCTGACGTTCTTCCAGTATATTCAAATAGATGTATTCTTTCGATTTTAGATTTGAGAAAGTAATTCCCGGCGATAGCTCAGCGAAAAAGCTCAACAACCCGGATTTACCAAAATCTGCAACCGGAACATAGTAACGGTAATTTAGACCTATGCGATATCCGTTTAAGGTCAGTTTGCCTGAATATTCACCTGTATAATCAGAGTAGCCTATTTTACCTCCTGTAGTCATATATGTACTCCGAAAGCCAAACTCATGCCTCTTTATCCGGTATGATAAGTCCAGATTATGCGTAACATATCCGGGGAAATTATCAACTACTTTAACAGGAATTCCCGGCAATTGCCCGCCCAATTCATTTGCCATATTATTCAGCAAATTTTTCATATCACCCATCTCATAACTACCATAACCGGCCGAGTAGCTTACCGAAAACTGGGATTTTGCACTTAAGGTGATTATTATAAATAGAGTAATAAGAAATATATGTTTTTTCATTCGTTTGTCAATTTAGATGTAATATCAATATAATATGTACCCTTAATAAGATTATTATTAAATAACTTAAAGTCTCCGATAAGGTAACTCGTAGTGTTGATTAGTACATATATTTCATTATAAGATGCATCAACAAAACGATTTTGATAGTTTTCATCGTAATTCTCATCATAATACAGCAGGTTGCCTGTTACTGGGTCTATACTCTGAAATTCACCCTTTGATGAAAAAACAGTTTGTTGTGTCTCAATATCAAACACCTCAAATCCAAGGCCTAGATTATCTAAAACAATATGATACTTATTAATAGGATGGAAACGTGGTACTACACAAGGTCTGTCAGATGAATATACCAATGAAGCGGAATCGTTATTCAACAGATAGACACAATTTGCCTCGCCTGACCTAACAAATAAATATTTGCCATCCTTCGATATATCGAAATAAGAAACCCCATCAGGGAAATTTATCGAATAGACCAATAGTCCCATATGTAAATCAAAAACATCTACCTGAAAATTGTGTCCTTGTATCAGTTGATCTTTCTCGTTTACCCGGTATCGGGGAAATATATTGTTTATTGTAGATACAACAGTCGAAAAACTTTTATCAGCATAAGTAACTGCATTTCCCTGCTGACGGCAGACGATCAGCCCTGTCTCGGGAGTAACGGCTATTTCATCCAATCTTATATCTTTACTTGATATAATATTCAGACCCTTATCGTGTATATATAGCCTGTCTGACGACCAGACATATAATTCTTCTTTATCCTCATCTATATAACTGGATGCATTTTCCTGCAAATCTGGGCCACCCAATTTATCGTCCTGATACTTAAGCTGAACATAATTATATTGATCAAAATTCTGAACAGAAGCATTTTCAGGTAATAAATAAACTCTCGTATTTATATTTTCCGGAAAATTAGTCCTTTCAAATACAATATCATCCAGATCAGCAATTTCTTTCCCGTCGATCACAAATTTACACGGATCACTTGGTTTATTTATCATTTGAAGGACAACCTTGTCCACTTCCCTGCTTTTCACAGTAAAATCATCGGCTGTAATCCTTACATACTTTATTTTGTAATCTACTGTGGCAGAATACAGATAGCCACCTAAGGCACCTGCAAGGCTATTATCCTTAGCCACAATCTCTATATCAACTTCCAAATCCTTTTCCACCCCAGCATCCGATGCTTCCGGTTCAATCATGAAACTTCCGGTGCTGTTATAATCTTCTCTGACCTCATCATAATATCTGAATTTAATAGAACGCAACTGTCCGACATCCGGCTCGATCCGATAGGTAATTGCAGTAGGCCCATAAATATAGATGAGGCTACCCGGCATATGATTTGCCAGGTTAATATACACCCCCATTTGGCTAGGGAGTTGTTCCAACTCATGATAGTTGTCCCCATCAGCATCATATTCGCACGACGTAGTAAATAATGCAAATACTGATGCAATAATTACAAAAAAGAAGGTCTTCACGGTTTTACACATAGTATCTCCAATTAGGTTTAGTAGCCCAAAGATAACACGAATGTTTATTCGGTAAATAAATAAGCCGGAATATTTACTATTCCGGCCTGTTTTTATATACTTGCTTTTCTTTTATACAAAGCTCCTGTGATACTATTCACTACCTTTTATTCCGAAAGGCCTGGATGTTACTCTAATCTTCTTTCCATCTGTCTTGGTTACTTCCACATCGAAGGAATAAATTCCAGTGACATCGGGAGCCTGAGTTAATTGGCAATCCCAGGTAGCTCCGATAAAAGGTTTAGTAGTGAAATCGATAGAATTCAATTCCCAGCCCTCTATTGCATAGGGGAATCCCTCTTTTATGGAAGAGCTTGTATAACTATGGTCGCCTGAATAACTCTTATAGCCATTCGTTACTACCCAATAAGGGTTCTCGAAGAAGACATAAAACAAACTACTGATATCGCTCCCTGCAGGAAAGTCTTCGCTGAAATCTTCATTACAGAAAATAGAGATTGAGGATAATGTGTCAATAATAGCAGCAGGTGGCGCCATCCCACTACTTACATTATTGAGAGTAAAAGTAGAATCGCCAAGCAATGAAATATATTCATAATATTTTGCCTCGACCTCATCATTGTCTCCATAAGAAATATAACGATTCCCCTGATGTATAGACAAGGTAATTCCTTCGAAAACGGAAAAAGTTGTATCCGGTTTCCATTGTGTATAAATAGAAAATGATGTACGGTTTATCGTTTTTTTCTGATAGTCAATCTTAACCCCCATCATTTCCCAAATAAAAACAGTATCTACCCTGCGAAAAGATTGTATATATGAATTATTCAACTCTTTTTCGTAAGGAGGATCCCAACCCGGATCACATCCAGTTATTATAATAGTAAAAATAACCAGAAAAACGATATATATGTTCTTTTTCTTTATCATAATAGCTTATCTTTTCTTTATATATGGATAAATTTTATTATTAAATTTATAATTTTTTTCGCTAGTTTCCACACTTTTGGTATTTGAGTGAAACTCCATTTTTGAGGCGTCAAAACAGCCCTCCATAAAGAAACCATTATCTCTTCCGTTCCACCCCCAGTTAATGTGTGTCATACGACTATAACGGTATGTGTATGTCGTACTCCTTACAGGGAGTTCTTTCTTTGGTAATTCTCCCGGGCGAGGAGGCAAAGGACGAGGATAGTAGGTTATGATTACCTTCATCCGTTGCTTCCTGACCAGATATCCATCTATTACCCATGTATGCCCATCTTTAGTAACACCAATTATTTGCCCAAACAGATTAATGTATTTCAATGTTCTGAAACCATCAGCCAATACAGGACAGCCAGCTTTCAATGAGCCTATAATTTCATTAAAATCCCATTTTTGTTCGTTTCCACCCATCAATCCGATACGGTTCATATAATCCCGGGCATCTTCTGTATTAGTTCCGCTAAGATCACAATCGTATTCCATATCAGTATGAGCGCCTATTCTTTCCATCACATAGGCTATCTGGTATTTTGTTTCAGCCGGAGCACTCACATCAATAGGAGCAACTCCAGGTAAGTATGCCCCATCCCGATCAGGATCTGTTATATATACTCTCATAGAAGTCCAATCCAATTCTACGTTATCTAGTTTCTTGGGATGCTTCCAATATGCCATAATCTGTGCAGCCGCTACGGCTACACACCCTGTAGGTATAGTTCCACAACTCTTTTTATTTTTCACCAGGTCATTATATGGCTCTCTCTGTCCCCACTCTACAGGCAGCAAGGGTTCCACAATAGCCGATGTTTCCCATGGGCCGTCAGGTACTTCAACCATATCTACCCGTTCCAAACCAGGATCAGTTGATTTAGTGGACGGTAAATCTTCTCTGCCATACTTTTCAGCAAGCACCTGTAGAAGCGAATCCTTTGCATACTCCGCCTGCTTGATGTCATAGATAATCCTGTCGGCAGCATTGTCAAGAAAGATCGCCAGCCCCGGGTTATCTGTACTATCACCTAAATTACCCGAAAGGCTATAGGCCAATACCGACTCGCTGATACGCTGGTCGGCCGAGATGAGGGCAAAGCCGCCATCATCAGCATAATTGAATATATAGGCCAGTGTATCGGGTAACAGATCAGAGTCATCCGCATTCGATTTAGTCTTTAAGGTAATACCGGATACAACCTTAATATCCGCTATTTCGCGTTTCTGCCCCGACTTTAATCCTTTACCGCTCAAGTCCAGCAGATTGGCTAACTGTTCTGCTTCCTGCATTGCATTCTCTATAGATATACTGTTGTTTGTTCGCGAAGCCCTGGCTAATAAGCCTTTTTCCGCTTCTGTCAATTCAAACCCGGTATCCTCCTCCATTGATACATCGTATTCCTCCTCTCTATTAGAACAACTAAAAAGTAAAAATGTTGAAATTAAAAACACCACTAAATTACATTTCTTCATATTGCGCAGTTTGTTAAAATTTAACCAAAGATATATTAAATTTTAACATTAGCAAAAAAAACAGATACAGAATATTGTAAAATCCTGTATCTGTGTATTATATAAAAGTACTTTTACAATACTTACTAATTCTCTATCTATTGCGCAGTAATTTCAATTATCCTACTGTTTGCCTGACGGGTAGTGAATACATCCAGTCCGGCCTTCATCAGGAAGTCGCCCGAAAACACTTTACCATTGGCTTTCAATCCTGAATTCTGGTTAGGCATCAGGTTGATCTCCTCCACTTTGTACATCTTTGCTGGATCGAGTCCTTGCAGTTTCACAGGATATAGTTTTTCACTATAGCGTGGATAAACGTCATAGGCATATAATACAGCCTTATCTTTTGCCGGACTCACATGCATTACCGACATATGGTTTGACTCGTATGGCGAAACAAGGCGGTAAAGATCGCCATCGAGTATTACTTTTTTCAGACGGTTATAGTTAGCAACCGCATTCTGACAGTATTTCAGGTCATCCTCTTTCATTTCGTTCAGGCGGATATCAAAGCCCAGCTTACACATGAAAGCTACATCCGTACGGAATTTCACGCTTGTACGGCTGTTCCAGCTTGTTACATGTGCATCCATCGCTTTAGATGGAAAGAATTGGGAGAATCCCCATTGAATAAATATGCGCTCGATAGGATCGGTATTATCACTACACCAAAACTCAGTAAAGTATTTCAACGCTTCATAATCGCAACGACCGCCGCCACCCGAGCAAAGCATCATTGGTATGTTTGGATATTTTTCATTCACCCGTTTAAATACATTGTATACTCCACGTACATGATCGACATAAAGATTGTTCTGCTTATCTTTCAGATAGAAAGAATACACATTCGTAATCGGGCTGTTACAATCCCATTTAAAGAATGCTATTTCAGGATTCTCTATCATCAGCTTGTCTACTACCTCAAACACATAATCCTGTACTTTCGGGTTACTCAGATCAAGCACTAACTGATTGCGATAATAATATCTTTCACGATTCGGCAGATGAATTGCCCACTCAGGATGTTTTTCGAACAACTCGCTCTTCGGATTTACCATCTCAGGCTCAATCCAGATACCGAATTTCACACCTGCATCTTTAGCAGCCTTCACCAAGTGAGGAACACCATTAGGCAGTTTCTCTTTTGTTACATCCCAGTCACCTAGACCCTGTTTGTCTGAATTTCGTGGGTATTTATTAGCAAACCAGCCATCATCGAGCAAGAACATATCTACACCCAGATTCTTAGCATCCTTCATCAGTTCTTCCAACTTAGGTTCATCAAAGCCAAAATAAGTGGCTTCCCAGTTATTTAGTAATGTCAGACGGTCGCCTTTTCCATCTTTCAACTGATAGTCACGTGCCCACGAATGGAAATTGCGACTAGCCTTGCCTGTACCTTCTTCACTGATGGTAAAGATAAACTCGGGAGTAGTAAAGACTTCGTTCGGTTTCAATTCGTAATTGGAAAGAAAAGGATTGATACCCGAAATAACACGCAGGTTGCTTGCATTATCTATTTCAAATGTAAACTGGAAGTTACCTGTCCAGCCTATTGTTCCAAGCATCACAGTCCCCTGCCCTTCCTGTACCGGCTGCCCCAATCCCAACTGGAAAAATGGCTGTGCGTACATGGCTGCACGTGATCCTAATTTACTGTCAATTATCTTTTTGCCGAACTGTAGTTGCTGGTTCGACATATTTACTTCTTTTGCCCAATCGCCACTAAATTCAGTAAGGTAATATTTCGGTGCTTCAAAATATAGCATGGAGGATGCATAACGGTTGATCGTCACCGGTTTCTTTTCCTGATGTACAATTTCAGTCCATGTTTTAATGATGTTCTCTTTTACATAGCTGATATAACATAATTTAACCTCCAAAGGATAAACATCATCTTTCATCACAACAGTGGTCTGTGTAACATTACTATCGATGTTCTTTGTATTATGTGAAACATAGTACAATACCGATGTCAAATTACCATCATTATGCTGAATGGCAAAAGCCGGATCGAAGAAATCTTCTGTACCCGAAAGGGTATACTTCCCAACCCTTAGATGGTGAGCTGGCATCAGAACCACCTTTTGATGCAAAGGCCAGTGACGGAAATTCCGACTCATTCATTAACTTAGTACCAAGATAAGCCTGGAATAGTCGTTTATTGTTTTGATCTATACGCAAGACCAGATCGGTTTCATTTGTCGATATACGGATATACTCAGTCTGAGCCATTAATTGCACGACGAATAAAGAAACAAGTGCAAAAAGAATTAATCGTTTTCTCATGATTTTTGGTTTAGTTATATATAAGGTGATAAATGTTATGTTCCGGTATTAAATCTATCTGTTCTCTTCCGGTAAAGACGATTCTATAATTGAGTAAACTTTATTTATTAAATCGGGTAAATCGTCATTCTTTAAATCAGAAGTCTTTATCGGATCATGGAATGTGAGTGTTATCTTGGAGGGGTTCATCCACCATGAATGGATTGGCAGAACTTTATATGCTCCGTCTATAGTCAATGGCACGATGGGTAACTTAAGACTCACAGCTGTCTGAAAAGCTCCTTTCTTGAATTCCGCCATCTTTCCATCAGGAGAACGATGACCCTCAGGAAAAACAACAGTAGACATTCCGTCCTTTAATGTATTTTTTGTATTTCTCATCGTATCAACTATCCCTTGCCGGCTCGAAGAATCGACAAATACATGTCCCGCTTTGGCGGAGGCAAAACCCACCAATGGCATCTTCTTGAGGCTTTGCTTCATCAGCCATTTGAAATTGTGCCCCAGATACCCATATACCAGGAAAATATCGAAGGCACTCTGATGATTGGCAACAAATACGTATGACTGGTTCTTATCCAGGTTCTTATTCTTGTTTATTTTGACTCTTAGAAGTGCAGCCATACAGACAAACCTTCCCCATATTACTCCCGGATAATATCCCCAGAATTTATTATTCCCAAGGGTAGAACCGATAATAATAGTCAATGTACACCAAATAGTGGAAAGGATTAGCAACGGAACAAATATGATCCATTGATAAATGGAGTAAAGTATACGGAATATTATCATTTTTTATTGACTTAGATTTTTTATACTTTCTTTTATTGTCTTAATTTTACTTTCCGCATCGGCTTGCTTTTTCCGCTCGTTCTCTACAATTTCAGGTTTTGCATTGGCAACAAATTTTTCATTGCTTAATTTATTCGTTACCGACTTAAGGAAACCTTCAAGATAAACCAATTCTTCATTCAGTTTCTTTAGTTCTGCTTCTATATCGATGTTATTGCCTAAAGGAATAGAGAACTCTGTTGTACCAACGAGGAACGAAGCCGCTGTAGGATCTTTTTCGACCACTAGTTTTACCGATGCCAGATTACCCATCTTGGAAATAACACTATTAAATACGGGAGTGTACTCTCCTGTTACTTCAAGGGATAATTCTTCTTTGTTCGGAATATTCTTTTGCAAACGTATAGTACGAATACCCGCAATAGTTTCCTTCACCTTATCAAAAGCATCAATCAGATCAGCATTAAATTCAGTATCCGCAGGCATTGCCGACACCATAATGCTCTCACCTTCTTCCCTTCCACTTAAGGCCTGCCATAGCTCTTCCGTAATGAACGGCATAAACGGATGAAGCAAACGGAGCAACGAATCAAAGAATCCTAAAGTCGCCTCATAAGTTTTCTTATCTATTGGTTGTTGATAGGCAGGTTTTACCATCTCCAGGTACCACGAAGAGAATTCATCCCAGAATAGCTTATAAACACCCATCAACGCTTCGGATAAACGGTATTTACTAAACAGATCATCCATTTCGCCAATAGTCTTGGCCAATATATTTGTAAACCATTCAATTGCTATTTTTGATGATTCCGGCTGCTCTATGCTGTCATTTACTTCCCATCCTTTTACCAGACGAAAAGCATTCCATATTTTGTTATTGAAATTACGTCCTTGCTCGCAAAGGCTTTCATCAAATGGTAAGTCGTTTCCGGCAGGTGAAGTAAGTAGCATTCCCATACGCACACCATCCGCACCATATTTCTCCATCAATTCGATAGGATCAGGCGAATTGCCAAGTGATTTCGACATCTTCCTACCTAATTTATCACGAACGATACCGGTGAAATATACATTATGGAAACACGCTTCTTTTCTATATTCATAGCCTGACATGATCATACGTGCCACCCAGAAGAAAATAATCTCCGGAGCAGTTACCAGATCATTAGTCGGATAATAATAATTAATGTCTTTGTTATCAGGATTGTTTATCCCGTCGAACACAGATATAGGCCACAACCACGAAGAGAACCATGTATCAAGGCAATCTTCGTCCTGAACAAGCTGGAATTCATCGCCTAACGTACCCAAGGTTGGATACTTAGCTATAGCGCGTTCACGGGCTTTCTCTTTACTTTCGGCAATTACAAGACCCCAGTTTCCACCATCAGGGGGACTAAGAGGAGCTTGTATATAGTAAGCAGGTATCTGATGTCCCCACCATAGCTGACGGCTGATATTCCAGTCTTTGATATTCTCCATCCAGTGGCGGTACATGTTTTTGAACTTGGCAGGATGAAACTTTATCGTATCGTTTTCTACAGCATCCAGGGCAGGTTTTGCCAGATGTTCCATTTTGAGGAACCATTGCATAGATAGTTTTGGTTCGATAGGCACATGTGTCCGCTCCGAATACCCTACGCTATTGGTATAATCTTCCACTTTTTCCAATAATCCGGCATCCTGTAAATCCTTTTCAATCTTTTTGCGGACATCAAAGCGATCCATTCCTTCGTATTGCAAACCATACGAGTTCAACGTACCATTATCATTAAAAATATCTATTCCTTGAAGATTATGTTTTTCACCTAGCATGTAGTCATTCACATCATGCGCAGGAGTCACTTTAAGAAATCCGGTTCCGAACTCCATATCTACATAGTCGTCCTCAACAATAGGTACAATACGGTTAGCAATAGGTACGATCACCTTCTTGCCCTTCATATGGGTAGTCTTGAGATCATTGGGGTTGATACAAACGGCTACGTCTCCGAAAATAGTTTCGGGACGGGTTGTAGCTACAACGATGTAGTCACGAGCCCCCTCAACTACCCCGAGGGGGGAGCTATTGAGTGCAGACGTTATCTTTTCCAGAACTTGCTCAGTATCTGCTATTACTTCTTCGTTAGTAAATCTTAAAACAGTATAACCCAGATCTGATAGGACTTCATCTCTTTGTTTATCTGCTTGTTCTATTTCTGGTTGATTATGATATTTTCCATCAACTTCAATAACAACCTTCTTATCCAGACAAATAAAATCGACAATAAAATTTTCTATAATATGTTGTCTTCTGAATTTATCTCCCAATTGTTTTTTTCGTAACATTTCCCATAAGGCACCTTCCGCTTCTGTCGAAAATTTACGCATATCTTTTGCATGCTCTTTCAACAAATTGTAATTGTCCCATTTCGCCGTCTGAAATTTTGGAGCTTCGCTCTCACTCCCCCCTTGGGGGGGCAGGGGGGCTATCTTATATCTGATATAATATAATTTACCATGTACTTCCTGATGGATAACTTCTTCATCCGAAACAGCCGTTTTAGCCGAAGGATCCCAGTTCACCATACGAATGCCGCGATAGATAAGCCCTTTGTTATATAAATCGACGAAAACTTTGATTACGCTTTCCGAACGTTTCTCATCCATAGTGAAACACGTTCTGTCCCAATCGCAGGAAGCTCCGAGTTTTTTGAGCTGTTCTAATATAATACCACCATGCTTGTGAGTCCAGTCCCAGGCATGTTTCAAAAACTCTTCGCGGGTAAGGTCATTCTTATTGATCCCTTCTGCTGCCAGTTTCGCCACAACCTTTGCCTCAGTAGCAATAGATGCATGATCGGTTCCCGGTACCCAACAGGCATTCTTTCCCTGCATACGGGCCCTTCTTACAAGTATATCCTGTATTGTATTGTTCAGCATATGCCCCATATGAAGGACACCTGTGACGTTTGGCGGAGGAATAACTATCGTATAAGGTTCTTTACTTTTATCCGGCTCAGAATGGAAAAATTTGTTTTCGAGCCAATATTTATACCATTTATCCTCTACTTCCGCAGGATTGTATTTACTTGCAATTTCCATATTTGTGGTTCACTAAGATTTTAAGGAAACAAAAATACGAAATTACTTATAAAGACAACAACTAAAGCTTTGTTAATTGACTTTATGCAAGTTTTTTATAAATAAATCAGGAAAGGATAGTAGAAAGATATGTTAATCAAACTGTTGACTTATCAAAGATATCGGTAGGTATGAGTTCTGTATTTTTCAAGTATTCAAATTCTAATTCAAAACATTCACTGAATACTCCATCGGCAAAGCCGTCTTCCATTTGCTTAACTGTCCAGAATTTACCAGTCATCTGTTTATCTCTTCGTATCATATCCTCATCATCGATCTTAGCAACAAATAAGAACACTAATCGCCTGGTGTCTGCATTTTCAAAAACATATTTCAGAAGAAACTTAATAGGGATGTCTATTCTATCCCCAACCATTTTTCTTATACTGTTTCGAGCTGCTAAATTGATTTCATGATTGAAGAGCATATATTTTTCAAAAGGATAATCCAATTTCCCGGGATCTAAAATATCACCCGAACTTCTTTCCTGTAAGAATACTTTAGAATCGGAGACAAGTGCAACCCTAACGACCGGATGAAGAAACTTATTCTTCATATTCAGGGAGACACTCTTGGCAATTTTTCCCGTAACCTCACCCTTTTCGGTTACAATAGGCAACCATTCCTCTCTTTTTAGTTTTGAGACCAACCTCGAAACTTTCAGTATTTGATAAACCCCGACTATCAGAATAAAGGAAATAGGGATAACAGAAAAAATAATAATATCTGCAGCGTCTGAATACTCTTTATTTATTGTGAACTGCCTATATAATAATATGCCGAATACATGTAATGTGAGTGCATATTGTATAAGTGTCATTGAGTCATAATATTCATTTATCAGCGCTTTTTGCAACAGATTCTTTTGCCTGAAAAATATAGAAGAAATATATACCTTGCTAACCCTGATCAGCATAAAAGAACAGATGATGAGTATCTCGCATACAACAACATAAGTAAAAGGTTTTTGTACATGCTGCGAAGTAAATATCCAGACGACAAGAGTTATCAACAAAGAAATGCCAGAAACATAAAAAGAAATAGAAAATCCACTATTTTTATAAATAATTCTTATAAGCAATTCTCCTATAATAGCTAAACCGATGCTGGCTATCAGAGCATACATCCCATTCACTTCAAAAGTGCGTAATATTACAAATAGAATGAACGGCAATAATCCGATAAGCGGATTGGAAACATATTTTCTTATACCTCTACTTAACATATTGTGTGAAATTGTCAATTAATGAGTTATGCGAAGCCACTGTATTTTTTTCCATAAGCATAGTTTATGTCATATTGAAGGTCTTTATTGGACATATTCGGCATAAAACATTTATTCATAGTTACTGTTATAACAATCAATCTTTTCTTTTGTTTTACAAAAATTCATTTTTTTTAGCAAAAAAGGAACTTTTTAATGAACTTTAAATGTAAAAAACTTATTTACAACAAATTGCATCGCCGCAACGATACAGGTTGCCAATATTTTTGCAATCATTTCATCCATTTGCAACGAACCGACGAAGAAAGTTATCAACGAAGTGCTTATAACAAGCCCTACTGCTGCGATTCCCGTAAATGAAAGAAAACGCTTGATCTTGCTGTCTGTTACTTTAAACGTGAAGTAACTATTTAAAATAAAATTATTTATTATAGCCAGAATAGAACTGGTAATATGGGAAATGTCGGTATCGATCACATGTAGAGAAAATCTGTTACCAAGCAGTTCGCTTATATGGGGGGAAAAGGGATATTGGACGGAAAATTTGTCCGCTAACAGATAGAACACACCCATATCTATTATGATGCCAACAGAACCTACTAACCCGTATTTTATTAATTGTTTAACACTATTGCTTTTAGCCAAATCTGTGATTTGTCGCTTCATTATGTATTTTTCAGTTTACTTCTATCTGGTTAAATATTACTTCTTCCGTATTTTGAAAAAGAGCATTTCCCTTTTTGTATCGTTATATTTATCGCTTGTTTCCAGTTGTGTAAATTCGTACTTTCCTCCGTATTCTTCTTTTACTTTTTCCAATTCCGGCTGCAAAGTTATAAAATATCCTTGTTCCGGCTGATCAATGTCAATATTTTTGAACATATTACCCAAATAAAAATTCAAACCGTATATATTCATATACTTATATATTTTATTGGTAACATATGTATTATCCTTCAATTCATATTTATTGGAAATCATTTCGGCAAAAGGACGGGCTGAATAAGAGTTTTTAAAACCGGGTAGCAGGTATGCATCCATAAATACATTGATGGCAAACATGATACCAAATCCGGCCATCAATATTTTTATATTGATTTTCTTCCTTAGTAAATAAATACTATTTACAATGGCCCAAAGCAATATTGCAATAGCAAATGCTCCTGCCCATCCCGGACTGATAAATAAATCGGAGAAAACTTTGATGTCATGCAATGTCCGATCCCGCTTCGATATATAATGGGATAATTCTTCTACGTTGATGATGCCAGTAAAAGCAAGCCCAACAATAGTTAGTACAAGAATACATATACCAATAAGGATAGAAGTGGAAATATGAACCGCCTTTGGTTTAAAATCAGAGAGGTATATAAAGAAACGTGCAATGAAGATAGCAAGGAAAGGATAGATCAACATGATATAAACACTTCGCTTCGATATTGGTATAGAATAGAATATCAGGGAAATGATAATCACGCATAAGCTATAAAGCAACACTTTATCCGTGCTCATTATCTTGTTATATATATTTGTCAATATTTCCTTTAAGCTTCCTTGTGGTTTATTGTATTTAATAAAGAAAAGTGAGATAAAAAGTAATATTGTCCAAGGTAGAAATCCTGACAGTAAGTAAATAAAATACATCCAGAAGGAGCCCTCATGTCCCAGATCATAGTCTGCATCCATATCTGTAGATTTCATGTGAGCAAACCGCCCGATATTTTCATAAAATACCCTGTCGAAAAAAGCTTCCCCTTTTATTTCATAAGCTGCATAATACCAAACAAAAGGAATGATAAGCGCCGGCAAGCCAATATACAGACATTTAAGCGTGGCTTTGAAAAAGTTCTCTTTCTGTAATAACAAAAACACTCCGAATATCATACACGGTAACAGAATGCCGACAGGCCCTTTCGATAGGGTGGCCATACTAAGGAGAACCCAGACCGAAAGTAATTGAGAAAATCTTTTCTTTTCCCACCAGTTATATAACTGAATTAATCCTGCAACGGTAAAAAATGTAAGAAGCATATCTACTCTGGAAGTCATAGCTGCCCGGTGAATTTCGAAACAGGTGATCACGATCAGACATGATATAAAAGCTTCGAGTACGGGGCGACGGCGGGCAAAAAACATAAAACAGACTCCAATCATAGCTATAAAAGCCAATGTAGATGGTAGTCGCGATGTAAAAGGAGTGACTTCTCCTTTGTTCAACAGTAATGAAAAACCTGCTATCAACCAATGATTCAATGGCGGCTTATAAGCGAATTCATCCGCATAATTCGATGGAATTACCCATTCACCTTTCTCTATCATAGATACAGCAAGAACTGCCTCTCGAGGTTCACCTTTAGTGTAAAACTCTCCTAGTCCGATCCAGGGGAGAGTAGCAATAGTTGCTATCAGGACGATTAACAGCAAAGGCTTTTGCAGATAAAGAGTCTGGAGAAAATGGGATTTCTTCATATATTTTATAATCGATTAAATTTTTGCAAAGTTAATTTATCTATCAATATATCAATCGTCTTTCATAAAGAAAAGCACTTTATCCATATATCCCCAATTGAAAACCTCTATATATAACTTTATAAGTACATATATGATAAGATGACACCAATGAAATGTTTAAAAATATCAAATTAAAAATATATTTATATAAAACTAGAAAAAAAGCGATTTCATTGTACAAGATAAAAAAGAAATAACTATTTTTGATATAATCTCACTCAAATATGGATGAAAAAATTAAATTATCGGTTCTAGGTTTTTCTTTCAACCAAACACAATCCGGAACATACGGACTTGTATTGGCTGAAGAAGATGGAGCACGCCGTTTAATGGTCGTCGTGGGTGCTCCCGAAGCCCAGTCCATAGCATTTCAGCTTCAGGGAACAATTCCTCCCCGTCCGTTAACACATGATCTGATCAAATCTCTGTTATCTGAGTTTGATATAATCTTACATAGTGTTGAAATATACAAATATGAAAATGGAGTTTTCTTCTCCAGAATAACACTGGTTCAAGGCAGTAAAACTGTACAAGTCGAATCAAGAACATCAGATGCCATAAGTATTGCTTTACGAACAAAATCCCCCGTATATACTACCGAAGATATCATGCGGGATCAGGCAGTCGTCCTCGATGAGAACGATATCCCTGAAATCTCAAAAGAAGACGAGAAGGACAAGCTCGCATTAGACTATTCTTTGCTTAACCAAACAGAACTCGAATCTTTATTAAAAGAGGCAATAGAAGATGAAGATTACGAATTAGCCTCACTTATCAGGGATGAATTAAGTAAAAAGAAAAGGTAAATAAGCTTTTTCCCCAACACACATTTTGCCTTACAAACTTTTCAATCTGTCACTTACTTGACTCTTCCTGTTTAGATTTCAAATTGACACAAAACATGCCAAAATAATTTTTTATCCAATAAATAACACTAACTTTGCTGATAATAAACTGAAGACAAATCGACTGCACTTTTAATGTTATGAACTTACACGCAATTTCTATTAGCGTTCTTTTTCTCATTTTACTATTAATAAATCCGAAGATGAACGCTCAAGTAACAGTAGGATCTGAAGCAAATCCCGTAAGTGGAAGCCTATTAGATCTGAAGCAGAATGGCAACTTAGGAGTTAATTCCAATAAAGGTTTAGGATTACCTAGAGTTATGTTGGAAGATGTTTTGAAAATGGGCCCTTGTATAGACTCTGACATCGCACAGCAAGAAGACAAAGACGCTCATATCGGGCTGATGGTTTACAATCTTAAAGATTCGTTGAAAGTGGGACTATGTCAAGGTGTTTATGTCTGGGGAGGAGATATTTGGACCAGAATACCAACGCCGTGCTCAGATGGTATTGCTCCCGAATTACTATATTCTCCGAATTGCTATATTGTACCACCAGAAGGAACTTCTGAAGAGATACCTGTTGCTAAAGCATATCTTGTCAGCGAATATCGGGATGATATACCTGATTTAAATAGAGATCATAAAGTTTCGCTCAAAGTACTCTGGCAAGATATACCCGACCTAATTGAAAATGATGGAATCCAACTAGTCAACGGGGATAAAGGTATCTATACGAAATTCAAAATCAAAGCTACTGCCGGAAAAGAGGGTAATGCATTGGTTGCTTTACATGTCGGAACCAATGGCGATGATAGCGATCCTATATGCTGGGCCTGGCATATATGGGTGACAGATTATGACCCTAATACTGCTACTCCTACCGACTATGGACAAAATGCAGCAACAAACGGATCAGTGTACAAACAGACCAATGGAGAAAGAGACTATTTATTTATGGATAGAAATCTGGGAGCCCTCAATATAACCCCTACAGATTTAGGCTCAATGGGTTTAATGTATCAATGGGGAAGAAAAGATCCTTTCCCTGCTGCTGATGGCAACTGGACTGATGATGTACGTACTCTATATGAACATAAGACCAATGCAAACCTGACTGAAATTAATGAAGCAACAGGAGATGGGGGCTTGTTGCCTCCCGGTTCGGGTATAAAGCATCTGATGCCTCCTAGTTCACCCTCATCCAATCTGGCTCTTTCGATTGAGAACCCTACTACTTTCTACTATGGGTCTTACATTAAAGGAGACAGTGAATATCTTTTCGACTGGTATTCGGGAGATGCTTCCGGATCTAACAGCGATAACCAATTATGGGGTACTTCTGACAAAAAATCTCCATTCGATCCGTGCCCGCGCGGATGGCGCGTTCCAGCTGAGAGTAGTTCGAAATCTCCTTGGGACCCATATGTAAATGATTATTCTAATGGGCCTTTTGGCAAGGCGGGAGTAAACACTGTCGGCAGTAATGGCTTTAATATTATCGGAAATGCAAGCCGACCCAATTTCGGTTACTATGCTGCCGGTTTCCCTCGTTCTCCAAAAGCTTTTAGAGGAGCCGGCGGAGTTGTTGGAAGTGATACTACTTATCCGACTAGTGCTGGAGGAACTTTTTGGGTTTTTGGTTATGTGACAGTACAGGGACAGGATCAGATAGAAGCATATTACTGGACATCATCCACAGCCAATAATATAACTGCAAGCTCTATGTTGTTAAATATTGGAGGTATGGGAGGAACAGAGGTCAGTGGAACAGAAATACCTAAGGCAACAGGTGCCTTTGTCCGCTGTGTAAAAGAATAAAAGATATAAAAAAGTACGAAGGGTTGTTCGAATAATAACCCTTCGTACTTTTTAGACCTTACTTTTTAAAGACCAGATAGACCGCAGCGATAAGTAAGACAAAAGCCAACAGATGATTCCATCTGAAACTCTCGGTCTTAAAAGCTACCACACTGAATATTACAAATACGATGAGAGTTATAACTTCTTGTATTATTTTCAACTGCATAAGGGAGAAAGGGCCTCCATTGCCATTGAATCCAATCCTGTTAGCCGGAACCTGAAAACAATACTCAAAAAAAGCAATGCCCCAGCTTATCGCTATAACGCCAATTAACGGGACAGCCGCAAACCAGGAATACTCTTTCATTTTCAGATGCCCATACCAGGCAAAAGTCATAAATGTATTGGATAGTACTAACAGTAATATCGTATAAACCGCCGATAAATTCATCTTTTTGTGTACACTTTAAAATTTGCGATGCAAAAGTAATTCAAATTATGACATCCATATCATTTTAAATTTAAATTCTTATCTTTGAAGCCGTTAAATTAAATAAGATAAGGCATATGAAGTCTGCAATCATTTATATAATAATATCACTGTTTTCATTTTCCACACTACATGCGCAAACATTGGCTGAAGCAAGAGAATTGTATACACAAGGTGATTTTGAGAAAGCATTACCTGTGTTTGAAAAAGAACTGGCTGCTAAACCAAATGATGTAAATCTCAATCACTGGTATGGAGTCTGCTTGTACGAAACAGGAGGAGACCGTGTCAAGGCAGAAGAAAGCCTTCTTATAGCTGCCAAAAAAAATGTGCAGGACTCATTTTATTACCTCGGATTGATCTATACCGAAGAGTTTCGTTTTACAGAAGCAGAAGAAAATTTTAATAAGTACGAAACTCTGCTCACGAAGAAAAAGCCGAAGAAAAAAGATGAAATAGACAAACAGGAAGCTGATCTCGCCCGTCTGGGAAGTAACCGTAAAACTACATCAAGGCTCAAACGTATGGTAAGCAACACAGAAGATATACAAATCATCGACAGTGTTGTTGTTGATAAAAAGAATTTCCTTTCAGCATATAAGCTAAGCCATAGTTCCGGCAGGCTGGATTATTTCAATACTGTTTTCACAGCAAACAAAGACATTGAATCGGTAGTATATTTCAACGAAAAGGAGACAAAAATATATTATGGCCAACCTGATAAGAATAATATATTTTCCTTGTATTCAATGGAGAAGCTACTTAATGAGTTTGGGAATGAAAAAAAACTTTCATCCAACAATTTCGGAATTGGAGGTAATATTAACTACCCATATGTTATGGCAGATGGAGTTACGATCTATTTCGCAGCCAAAGATCCCGAATCAATTGGCGGTTACGATTTGTTTATTTCCCGGTACAATATAAATAACGATACCTATCTTACCCCCGAGCGTCTGAATATGCCATTCAATTCACAATACAACGATTATATGATGGTAGTGGATGAAGAAAAAGGCGTAGGTTGGTTTGCATCCGATAGGTTTCAACCTGAAGGTAGTGTTTGTATATATACTTTTATACCTAATAGTGTTGTTAAGACTGTACAAAGCGAAGATGAAAAATATTTAGCCGACAGGGCGCGGATTTCTTCTATAAGAAGCACATGGGAAAAAGATAAAAATTACAATGACCTGATAGCCCTTGCCCGGAAAGCGCCTAAAGAAGAAGCAAAAGAAGTAAGGGATTTTACCTTTGTTGTCAATGACAAAAACGTCTATTATAAACTTACTGATTTTAAAAATACAACCGCTCGTGACACATACTATAAGGTAATACAAAAAAATACCGAAAAAAGATCATTAACAGAAAAACTGGAAGGGCTCCGTACAACATATAGCAGGTCGAACGACAATATCAGGCGTAATATGACCACCGAGATGTTAGGACTTGAAAGACAGATAGAAGAACTGCAAAAAGAAATCCCGAGCCTCGAAATACAGGCACGGAATCAGGAAATCCAGAGCCTCAACTGATTTGGTATATCCTGATAAATTATTAACCTACATTTTTGGGTAAACATCCTATAATAATTAACTTTGTGGAATATTTTTCACCCCATAACAATTTTAAAAATTTATGAAAAGAGACACAGCTATCTTTGACATCATCGAAAAGGAGTATCAACGCCAGTTGAAAGGTATTGAGCTAATCGCATCGGAAAACTTTGTCAGCCCACAGGTAATGGAAGCTATGGGTTCGGTATTAACCAACAAATACGCTGAAGGCTACCCGGGTAAAAGATACTATGGAGGGTGTGAAATTGTAGATTTAAGCGAACAACTTGCTATTGACCGTCTGAAAGAAATATTCGGAGCTGCCTGGGCTAATGTGCAACCTCACTCTGGCGCACAGGCTAATGCCGCTGTGTTTCTTGCCTGTATGCAGGCCGGAGATAAATTTCTGGGATTGAACCTTTCACATGGAGGTCACTTGTCACACGGTTCGCCCGTAAACTTTTCCGGACTGATGTTCCATGCATTGGAATATAATGTAAGGCAGGATACCGAACAGGTAGATTATGACCAAATGGAAAATGTCGCACGCAAGGAAAAACCCAAAATGATCATCGCCGGAGCATCTGCCTATTCGCGCGAATGGGATTATGCACGTATACGTAAAATAGCAAACGAAGTGGGAGCGCTCTTTATGGTAGATATGGCACATCCTGCAGGATTGATTGCAGCAGGATTATTAAACAATCCATTACCATATGCACACATTGTAACCACTACTACTCACAAAACACTCCGTGGCCCTCGTGGAGGAGCTATTATGCTGGGTAAAGACTTTGAAAATCCTTGGGGCAAAAAGACACCGAAAGGCGAAATCCGCATGATGTCGGCACTCCTTGATTCTGCTGTATTTCCGGGGGTACAAGGCGGGCCGCTCGAGCATGTAATAGCCGCCAAAGCAGTTTCTTTTGCAGAAGCACTTGACCCATCATACAAAGAATATCAAACTCAGGTAAAGAAAAATGCTGCTGTAATGGCTCAGGCATTTATAGATAAAGGATACAAAGTTGTTTCGGGTGGAACAGACAACCACTCGATGCTTATTGACCTGCGTCCTAAATTCCCTGAACTGACAGGTAAGCTAGCAGAGAAAGTACTTGTAGAAGCCGATATTACTACCAATAAAAATATGGTTCCATTCGACAGCCGCAGTCCGTTCCTCACTTCAGGATTACGCTTTGGTACTCCTGCAATCACCACACGCGGAGCAAAAGAATCGCTAATGGAAGAAATCGTAGAAATGATAGACACTGTACTTACCAGTCCGGAGAATGAACAAATTATCAAATCGGTACGGGAAAAAGTAAACTCAATCATGAAAGAATATCCGCTGTTTGGCTGGTAATAATCTATTATAATAGAAGAGTTAAGGGTTAGAAACAACCCTTATTTTTTTTGCTTTTTTTAAAATCTTTCTTATCAAAGGATGTTACAAATTATCCGGATATTACGTTACTCATGCAATGACCTTATTATTCGTATTTGTATGAAAAAGTTCTTATTAATTATTTTGTTATTGCCTTCGACAATCTATAGTTTAGCACAAAAAGACTTTACTATCGATGTTCATATTGAAGGCCTGCCGGAAGATACCCGTTTCGAATTGTCCAATTTCGGACATGATAAAGGATTTGGCGACTCAAAAGAGATACAAGTCGTGAACACAGGAAATGGGCAATTCAAAATTTCCGGCATCATTACACCAGATTTTTCTGAATACTTTAAAATTTATATAGGTTCATCCAAAAGTGGAATAACACTGAATAAAAAAAAGAAGGCTTTGCCCATGCTTACTGGCTTCTGGTAAAACACGAAGATATCCCTCTCACAGGAACAATGTTATATCTTCCTTTCAATAAAAAATGTGAGATCAAAATAAAGGGATCAATAAATACATCCCCTATATATTGGCAAATAAACAGTAATGACACTGATCAGGAGATATGTAACCTCTATACACAACAAAATATTGGTTATTTGGCAGAACTGGATGAAATCCATAAAGACAAACAAAACTATAGTAAAATGACCGAACCTCGTAGCAAAGAGGATTGGGACAATATAAAAATAACACAAAACAGAATAGATTCACTCAATAACCTTGTGTATTCTTCATATCTCAAAACCATAAGTGAATATCCTGATTCTGATATCAGCCTTTATTTATTTAGGGAAATACTCTTCCTGAGATATGCTGACTTCCGTTTTAAACAGGGAGAAAAACTCAAAGATATATATTCTTCTTTTTCGTCCAAACAAAGAAATTCATATATAGGAAAACAGATCACCGGAATAATTGACAAACCGCTGGTTAGAATAAATGAAGTTATACCCAATATGCGGCTCCAGGATATTGATGGAAAAGAACATAGCCTGTCTGAGTATAAAGGAAAATATCTTTTAATAGAGCTATGGGAAAACCCTGCATACCTTTGTATAAAGGATTCCTTGATTGAAGCTCAAATCAGTAAAAATAAAGATATGCTGGCTTATGTCACTATTAATATGAATGCCGATAAAGAAAAGTGGATAAGTGAGTCTGAAAAATATAAATTAGATAAGTATATCAACCTGAATGATTTCGGCAACAGGGAGAATACTACCAGAATATTTGATTTGAGAGCTTGGCCCCAATGTTTTTTGGTTTCACCGGAAGGTATAATCTTACAAACATGGCTGGGTAATGAAATAAAAGAAAGAATGGCACAAATTGGACATATTATAGAATATAATAATTAAGAGTTGTAGTAAAACAATCAACCATTATACTCGCAGATAGCCGATTATATATTTGAAAAAGGATTTATCCGAATAGGGCGATAGATTAGAATATCTATCGGATTATATCTCTGAAGTTAATTCCATACATGTGTGTTAGGATTAACTGGTATGATGCATGGCAATACTTCAACTTCAAAGCTTTCCTGCTTCAACAGGCCATCACTATCATCGAGCGTCCTTACCGTGATTGTGTATTTTCCGGGCTTAGTATACGTATGGCTATGCAGTTGTGTTCCCACTGTCACATTTGTATCTCTTTCTTCCGGAGTGCCATCGCCAAAATTCCATATTGTAGAAGAGATAGTACTTTCTAATATTGCTACAGAAAATTCCTGAGAAGTATTTACACAAAATCCGCTTTGTCCATCTATATAGAACCACGAGGCAGTAAAAACAGGCAATCCCAATCGTCCGACATGGGTAAGATAAGTAGAGAATGTGCGTATATCTGTCGCTCCGTCTTCCGGATCCATTATTACATACAAAACATTTTGACTTTCCCTTATCCCATACATTTTACCGTCCGGACCCAGCTTAACATTACTCAAATTTATATTCAAATTCGTCAGGGAAGTATTTCCACTCATAAAGTCATCAAAGGTTGTACGATAAAAAGCGCCGTCATACTGCGTTATATAAACATATTCCCCTGATATAGAAAACTCCACACCATAAAGATTTTTGTAACCTACTCCATATTTAATATTAGACATAACACCGGTTTTGGGATTAAATTCTCCCATTGTAATCTGCCCCTAGCTACTATAATTACAATTCACATGAGCAAACCGAGTGCCATCGGCATTGAAACGCAACTCTCCTATTCCTCCTCCACTTGGCTGATCGGGCATTATATCAAGTATAGCATCATATGTAACGGGCGCTGAGAAACCGGCCGAAGTAATAGCCCATACATAAAAATACTGCCCTGTGCGATGTATAAGCCAGTAATCTTTATTATTTTTATGCCTCACAGCCGCTATATTTTCACATACAGCCCCCGTCAGCAAGTTTGTACCCGTATCAATAACATCTCCCATTCCTCCATCCTCGGTTAAATCTACAGTATAGTAGTTTACCCCATAATTGGATGTCTGCTCCAAAGCATTAACAGTTATAATGTAATATTTATTCCTACCACCCGGCACAGGAACAACTATACCCGACTGAGTTGCCGAATCATGTCCTTTCAGGCCTGAGCCCTGAGGCATTAACTGACCGAGTCTGTTATAAACAAACCGTCCATCTGAAGACATCAGTAAGCCTCCCTGATTATCTGAAAGTGTAAAACAGCCTTCGCGTGTAGAAATAGGCCCCGTTACAGGTGTTGGCAACATTACCCCGCTACCATTGGGATCAGGCTGCATTTCTCCAAAATTGAGACCCGAATTATTTCCAAAATACCACCAGTTCATTTCTTTCTGTGCCTGTAGTATAACAGGCAACGAAAAGCATAGGAATAGCAAAAGCCAAAATCTGTGTTTCATCAGTTTGCAAAATTAAAAACCTCGCTTTGTTTGGGTTAAAGCAAAAGTTTCTATGTCAGTAATTTATTGTAGCGTTCAGTGAGTTAGATTGTACAAATATACAAAAATATCGGAATTATTCAACATATAACACCAACCCTTTTAAGTATTCGCCTTCAGGATGATAAATATTGATCGGATGATCGGCGGGTTGAGTAAGTTGATGCAGAATTCTCACCTTGCGGCCTGATAAAGCGGCAGCACTAAAGACAGCCAGACGGAAAGCTTCCTTTGTAATAACCTGCGAGCAGGAAAATGTGAACACAATTCCGCCTGAAACTATTTTATCGAAAGCAATCGCATTCAACCGCTTATACCCCTGTAAGGCATTTCTTATCGCTCCCCGGTGTTTGGCAAAAGCCGGAGGATCTAATATAATCAGGTCGTAATCCCCTTTATTTATCTTTCCTAAGAATTTGAAAGCATCTTCAGCAAATGCTTCATGTCTTTCATCATCCGGGAAATTAATGGCTACATTTTTGTTCGTCAGCATAACTGCCTTGGAAGAACTATCAACTGAATGAACAAGTTTGGCTCCGCCACGCATAGCATAAAAGGAGAACCCTCCGGTGTAACAAAACATATTCAGTATAGATTTCCCATTTGCGTATTTTTCCAGTAGGGAACGGTTATCCCTCTGATCGACAAAAAAACCTGTTTTCTGCCCTTTTTCCCAGTCGGGATAAAATTTCAAGCCATTTTCTATAGCAACTTCTGCAATATCTTTACCTCCATGCAAGTAGCCATTCTCTGCGCCGAGATTAGCCTTGTAAGGTAATGTTGTTTCAGACTTATAATAAATATTTTTCAAGTTATCGCCCAGCACGGCGACCAATGCTTTACAAATTATATTCCTCGATTCGTGCATCCCTACTGAGTGAGATTGAATAACGGCTGTATCGGCATATACATCGATAATCAGTCCAGGTAAATTGTCTCCTTCACCATGTACAAGCCGGTATGAATTATTGTCTGGAGAGATAAGACCTATGGACTTTCTCAATTCCAATGCCGAAGATAAACGTTTAACCCAAAAATCAAGATCAATTGCTTCTTCTTCAAAAGAAAGGACACGAACTTCAATACTGCCTATCTGGTAATGCCCTACAGCAATAAACTCATTGCTTGCAGTATATACATTTACAATCTCACCTTCTTCCAATGTATCGTCTTTCGACTGTATGGCTCCCGAGAATATCCAGGGATGAAAACGTTTTAACGATTCTTCTTTTTTAGGCTTGAGTTTTATCTTCTTATAATTCATTGTGTCCTTAATCATAAAATTGCACTTATGCAGCTATAACTACCGCACAAAATTACAATTTTATTTCAAAATATTGCATTGGAAAATTGTGATTACAAAACAAGTAAAAAGATACCGAACAAACCCACCGGAATAATAGCCCCCTTCAGGAAGTTAACTGTTTTATTGCCTCTGTCTTTATCTCCCGTAACAAAGCTTTCATCAAACTCCCGCTCTATCTGATAGAGTATTTCGTCATCCTGATAGTCAAGCCAAAATTCTTTTAATGTAGTATCCGGAAAATAAAATAACCCCTGATAGAAACCGCTCAGTTTTCTTGCAGCTACATGAAAGTTCTTTCCCGAACCAATAAAATTTACATCGCATTCATACATAATATCTTCTTGGCGGCCATATTGATTCTCTATATGAAATTTATAGAAGGAAAAACAGTTTTTCATATAATATTTGTCTTTCACTTTCTGAAATTCGAAACGTCCTTCTTTTCTCAATATTTTAACCTTATTGTCCAAATATCTTTTAGAAGGCTGCGCTTCCATAATAGAATCGACCGATTCTACCTTCATCGAAACAATGGTCATATCTTCTTTATTAATAAGGACTTCTCCCCTTGCCCATCCTTCCCTTCCAGGTAATGGGCTTATTTTAAGTATCATCAGTGTACTATCGGAAGTATATGATTTGGTCGTTTCATTATTTTCGCTTTTACCAAAAGAAAAGAGATGGGATGCATGATACTCTGCCCCGAAGAGCTCGGATGCAGGAGTCTCCGTCCGTTCGATGCTTTTGATATCCACTATGTTGTAGATATAAGGAACCCGCTCTTTTTTAAGGTCTTTCTTCAGAGCCTTTTCTTTTAAGGTAGTGGTATATTTCAGATATATTTCATTCCTTGTTGTATCTACCGAACGGGTTTGCAGGAAGTGCAGTAAATAACCCAAGGGTTGTTCTGTTACGAGGTTTTTCTTTGTATTGATCATCACTTCTTCCAACAAAGCATCTGCATCATCGGGACTTATAACTACAGCCTTGAGCGAAACGGGATTAATTTCGAGGTAAACTTTAGCGTCTTCGATCAGAGACGACTTGGCTACAGATTTGGTAATATATCCGAAACACTGAAAATAAATCATATCCCTGCTACCCTGAGGAATTATAAATTTGCCTTTTTTGTCAGTATATACATAATTCCCGCTCTGATCGCCATATTGCACAATTACGTCGGATATAGGTTTCCCGTTATCCTTATCCAGCACTGTGCCTTGAATCCCCTGAGCAGACAATCCAATACAGATATAATATAATAAACCAAATAATAATAGTTTTTTCATTCAAATTATCTCCGTTATTTTTTTACAACGGGAAAACGGGCTGTATATTATTTTTGGAGTTATCCATTAAAATATCCAACCGATAATTCCTATCTCAACACATATTTCGCTTGCCAGTTGTCCCTTGTAATTTGTTTTTTCAATAATTGCATTGTTATAATAATTTCGTACTTCTCTTGTAACAGTTAATGTTTTCAAGTATTGCCGGAATCCAATACCTAACGAGATACGCAGAGGTGACTTTGGAATTATAAAAGAAGCTGTACCGCCCATATAAGCAAAAGGAACTAGCTGCTCATCCGGCCTTTCCAAATATGGTTCATCATTGCGATTATAATATATCAACATCTTAGTGTTTGAATCTTTCTCTTTTGCTGTATATTTTACGTATTGGGGTCTCAAAGACTCAAAGCCAAATCCGGCTATTGGACTAAATGCCCAATTTCTATACCGATAATAATAAAAACCTCCAACTGAAAAATCTGTAAATCTATCACCTTTACTGTCTTCTACAGATACATAATATTTTTCAGGATCATACTCTGACAGATAAGGTTTTTGTTCGTCTAAATATCTTTTTGATTTACTATATGTTTTTAACGAAAGTTCTCCCCATATTCCCCATTTTTTACTCACTAAAGTACTAAATCGGAAAGCAATATTCCTTGTATTTGTTTTCAAATAATTTTCCAGATACTCATCGTTACTCCATTTATTTAGAGGATAAGTATCTTTTATAAAAATATCGATCCAGAATTTTTCATTTTGCGCAGCTAACGAAAGTGAACAAATCATCATGATTAATATAAATATGCTTTTCATCTTAATAAAGTTTTATAGGTTTTGTTTCTGTTCTGACCTCTGACCCGTCATCTAATGTTCTGGATATCCTGAAAGAATGGATTCCCGGTGACGGAACCGCTGTCAGAACAAACAATGCATCTATTCCTGATATCTTATTTTTGGTATTTTCATAACGGATAAATAAATTGGTCACATCAAATCCGGCCGGATATTCATCATTAAAGTCTGTAAGGCATACTATTTTCTCATACTTCGGATTAATATAACTTTCATATGGTACATTATCAAAATATATAGGCGTATCAGATGGTTTATTCCCATCTGTCATATAGATTAGCCCGATTACAAAAGCCTCTTTTTTAATAGAGTCTTCTGTATAAGTCGGATTTTCACCTTCATTATTCAGATTTACAGCAACTAATCCCAGAAGAGAGGTTCGTTCGCTATCGCCCTCATCGCATGACATAGCATTATACAACAGAAATACACATACCAAAAGAAGATACATTTTTGTTTTCATAGCATACAGTAGTTTGAACAGGTTATATCAATAAGATGCAAAATCAATAAAATAAATTGCATCTTATACCAAGAAAAATAAAAAAAGTAGAATAGATTAAAATCCCATTCCGAACTGGAACATAAACCGGCTACCGTCTGTAGATCCGAAATAAGAGAATTTACCTGTATATTTGCGAAATAAAGTCAGCCAAAAACCGCCTCCATAAGAAGAGTGCCACATTTTAGAATCATCCCCTTCATACCACACACGTCCATGATCGATACCGGCAAACAAACCGTAATGGGCAGGAGCTAACGGATTATTGAGTTCTCCCATATCGAACCGTATATCGGAATACTGGTAAAGAGATTTCTGGCCGATAAAACGATTATCTCTAAACCCTCTTAATTCTGTTGTTGCAGCCTGATAGAATTCATATTCATTGGAGAAAAGTATAGTACCTTTCACTTGTGTGGCAAATGATATGCGATCTGAGAATTTCAGATTAAAACCAAATTTCCCTTTGGTATATGCATAGTTACGTTTCGAATTCTCCAGATTGACATACCATCCTGCAGTGACCGAGAAGTCAAACTTAGATATGAAATAAGGTAGTTTTTTACTTATTTCATAAATAGCTCCTAAATTCATAAAATATTGAGGAGAATAGATAGGATCCCCATCTTCGTAAATTGTATTGATAAAACGGTCGCGGCCTTTCGGATTCTTTACTTTATATACCTCGAACGAACTGAAAAGGCTGATTTTCTGATCCTTTTTTATATTGTAATATAAAGCCGGAGTAAGCATATATTTGCTTATATTCACCCTGTTGTAATTGTTTTTTTCTCCTTTATATCCATTTGTATTGTTACCAAAGCCAAAGAAGTTGGAAAAGTACGCAGGGCTGCCGATATAGGCTACCACATGCAGGCTCTTCTTACGATCATAAGTGGGAAATATACCTTGATAAGTAAACCCGTTGACATAATCGTAACTTATCTGATGGCGACGAGTATAGGGCGCACGCCTGAATCCATAAATAGTGTGAGCAACAGATGTCCCTAAATTCAATCCAAGGTCAGAGTCATACACTCCTATAGGTGTAACAGAAATATCTGTGTAGCGTAATTTCTGATAATCATAATCCAGGGCAGTCTCTTCATCAGGAATGACTACTTTTATATTCTTAAGAGACTTTAGCCTTTCTTCTTCCGATTGAGCCTCATATATTGAAACTTTATCGGCATGGGCGGCCATATATTCATTTGTCCCTTTTCCGCCAATAATCAACAGAGGGATACCACTCGTTTTCTTGTCTATTTCAAATTCATCGTTACCACCTAAACCATATAGCCATATCTCCTTTGTCTGTTGTCTTGTATATTGCTTATCAAGTATCAAATTCCCGTTATCCTTATTATAGATGCGTATCCTTAACTGTCCTTTGCCGTCTTCATCCACAATGTATTTTTCGTCCCGGTTAGTACCCGTAATTACAGGAGTTTTCTGAGTATACAAATAATATTTTGAAGCCATATTATCCAGCCTAAGCTTTCTTGATTTTAGGTTATTCTTTATTTCTTCAGCTTCTTCATTCTGCATTTCCAATGGAAGCTTTAAGAAAGCATTATCTATTACTTCATCCGTCAATTCTTCCATTAACAGCTGTGCCTGCCCAACCCAGTCTTCTATCGTACTATTCTGAGTGAGGGCAATATCCAGAGCATAAGAGAGTTTATTAAACTTTTTAATATCTTTCAACCGATTTTCATAATTGGTTATAAAGCCAACACCCAACATATTGAGCAACTCTTTAAAAAAAACTCCGTCAACTCGGGAAAAAGCATGACTTCGATCAAGAGATTGAGGCCGATAAATAACAGAATCCCCTTTGTATGAAGGAATCCAATACCAATTTTCAGGTATCTTATTCCAATCCCCGATTAACATATCAAAAAGCCGGGCTTTTATATATATTTTCCGATCAACTGTAGCAAGACTATTCTCGTGCAGTTCCCACATCAGGCTATCTATGTTATTAATCACAGTTACAGTATCTACTTCAGACAATTGTGATATGCTTATCAATCTGTCAGATACTTCTCGCCTTTCAGATATAGTATCCGCCTTATTATTACTACCTGACATATAAAAGATTGACGGTTCTTCTATCCCTAATCCCGCCGATTTTGCCAATCGCTCCGATACAGTAAATATATAAGGATGGATAATCGTATATGCTTCCTGAAGAAATTCATCAAGATAAGTATCCTTAAAATCATCCCTCCTATAAAAATCTGTGAAAAACTTGGACTCTAAGAAACTGGAAGAACCTCCAAGCGGCTTAAGCATATAAAATTCGGAAGATTTATCCTGCAAAATAAGAGCATGCAAATTCGGAATTTGCTTTCGTACCGACATACTTCTGAATATAGAATCAAATGATACGGATTTCACTGTAACAGAATCATAGTATAATTTCCTGTAGTGATCTCCCCACATCCAGTTATAAAAAGATTTGTGTTCTTCATATTTACCTGTATAGACAGCTTTACGCACATTTATCCCTAATTCGATAGGAATGACCTCTCCTGTTTGCTGTGCAGATGCCTCTATCGAAAAAAGGATAATTACCGAAAGTATAATATATATATGGTACCTCATCAAGGTGATTTTTCTTCAAATATTCTCTCCATTTTTTATCTGATAGCAAATATACTATAATAACGTCTTTCATCTTCAATAGTTCTTGCTTCTATTTTCCTTTTTTATACCTTTGTTCCGAATCAAATAAATACAAAAAACAGTATGGCTTTTGAAATTAAGGAAATAGTGCCTATACTCATCATTACACTGACAGCTATCACCAGCATAAAGGGATTTAGCGACACGACATTTTTCGACCGATATAAATTTAATGTAGGAGCCATTCTGGGTAATAAACAATGGGACAGGCTAATCACCTCGGCTACTTTGCATGGCGACTACATGCATCTTATATTCAATATGTTAACGCTCTATTTCTTTTCAGATGTCATTATTTTGGTTCTGGGATTGTGGCAATATCTCCTGATCTATTTTCTGGCAATCATAGGAGGAGGGTTACTTTCCTTATGGGTACATCGTAAGGAATATTATTATAGTGCCATTGGGGCTTCGGGTGGAGTAGTAGGAATCTTATTTGCCGCCATAGCTATATTTCCAGATATGCAACTGGGAGTAATGTTTATATTGCCTATGAAAGGATGGATATTCGGGATTCTTTATCTGGCTTATTCTGTCTATGCCATGCAGACAAGACAGGGAAACATAGGACATGATGCACACCTTGGTGGCGCTGCTATAGGACTTATTATGGCCATTGTATTAAAGCCTGAAATATTACAAATAAATATGTTATATATAGGGTTAATGATTATTCCACTTATTATTTTAACCTATTTTGTTTTAAAAAAGAAATAATTCGTACATTTGCGAAGTGATATAGCACAAACATAAAGTAATTTTTACATAACTATTATAATTCTATTTCGTTTTTTTGAACATCGTAAGTATTTCTTTGTTATTAATAGTAGAAATCTGAAAAGTAACAATAATGAGCAACGATAAGGACCTTATCCAGTATGACGAAGAAGATGCCGTTAAGTTTATACAAAACTATCTTCCCCAGGAAATAAAAGAAAAATATACCAATGATGAAATTAATTACATTATTGATATCGTATACGAATTCTATGAAGAAAAGGGATTTATGGATGACAATTCGGATACCGATTTTGTAGTTGATATAGATGAAGATGAAATAGTATCTTATGTATTGAAAAATACGAAGAAAGATAAAATAAACGACTTCTCATCTGATGACATTGCCTTTATTATACAAGGCGAACTCGCTTATTGCGACTCTATAGGAATATTTGAATAAGAATATAATCACAAACAAAATTTTAATTTTTTAATTATGAAACATTTTTCATTTATTGCAGCTATCGTTTTAAGCTGTTCTATTTTATTATCTAGCTGTGGTGCTAGTGATACAGTTAAAGGTGGTGGTATCGGTGCAGGAGCAGGTGGTGCTCTTGGTGCTGGTATCGGAGCTATTATAGGTGGTGGTAAAGGTGCCGCATGGGGTGCCGGTATCGGAGCTGTGGTAGGTGGTACTGCAGGTGCTATCATCGGTAACAAAATGGATAAACAAAAGAAAGAACTTGAGCAGATCAATGGAGCACAAGTAGAATCTATCAATGACGGACAAGCAATTAAAGTAACTTTCGAATCGGGAATCCTGTTCGCAACAAACTCAAGTACGCTTAACACTGCTTCTCAATCGGCATTAACAAACTTTGCTAACTCATTGAACAGTAACCCTGATACAGATGTTCAGGTCTATGGACATACTGATAACACAGGTAGTGATGCTATCAACAATCCGTTATCAGAGAAACGTGCGCAAGCGGTTTACAATTACCTACAGAGTAAAGGTGTAACCGGAAGCCGTATGGTTACTCAAGGTTTCGGATCAAGCCAGCCAGTTGCTGATAACAGCACTGCTGCAGGTAGAACTCAAAATCGCCGTGTAGAAATCTTTATCCTTCCTAACGAGAAGATGATTAAAGACGCTGAAGCTCAAGCTGGTAAGTAAGAAATCAGATCCAATATAATGAAAGCTGTATTTAGTTCATAAATACAGCTTTTGTTTTTATATATGCATTTCGTTATCTTTGCAGCCTAAACTTATTTTAATCTATTCCAAACAGATACTATGCAACTAATCGATGGAAAGGCCATATCGGCACAGGTAAAAAAAGAAATAGCGGAAGAAGTAGTCCGGATAAAAGAATCGGGCGGAAAAACGCCTCATCTGGCAGCAGTGCTTGTGGGTCATGATGGAGGAAGCGAAACATATGTAGCCAGTAAAGTGCGCACGTGTGAAGAAGTTGGTTTTAAGTCTTCTCTCATCCGGTTCGAAGACAATGTCAGTGAAGAAGAGTTATTAGCTTGTGTAGATAAGCTCAATAACGATCCTGATGTGGATGGCTTTATCGTACAACTTCCATTACCTAAACATATATCCGAGCAGAAAGTAATAGAGGCAATCGATTATCGTAAAGACGTGGATGGCTTCCACCCTATCAATGTGGGACGTATGTCTATTGGCCTACCATGCTTTGTATCGGCAACCCCGGCAGGAATATTGGAACTACTGAAACGTTATAATATCGAAACGGAAGGAAAACACTGCGTTGTACTGGGCAGGAGTAATATAGTAGGAAAACCTGTAGCGAACCTGATGATGCAAAAAGGATATCCGGGTGATGCGACTGTAACCGTTTGCCATAGCCGTACACCTAACATCAAAGAGGTTTGTCTCTCAGCAGACATTATAATTGCTGCTCTTGGTGTACCTGAATTTCTGAAAGGAGATATGGTAAAAGAAGGAGTGGTGGTAATAGATGTGGGCACAACACGTGTACCATCTACCGAAACAAAATCGGGCTTCAGGCTAAAAGGTGATGTGACGTTTGAGGAAGTATCTAAGAAAGCATCATACATCACTCCCGTTCCTGGCGGTGTGGGGCCAATGACTATTATCTCACTGATGAGAAATACTTTGCTGGCAGGTAAAAAAGAGATTTATAAATAAGTTTGCTACAAACAAAGACCCAATTAAACGTTGATGAAGAAATATACTAATTTATTACTTGTTCTTTTCCTATCTTCCATCTGTTTCGGCTCTTGCAGCGACGATGACGACAAAACAAATTATGCAAAAGACATTGAAGGAACCTATGTGGGGACTACAACTGTCAACGAACAATCCATTCCCAATGTGGAAATCAAAATTACCCGCAAATCTACCAACAAAGTAACCCTGAGTATGAATCAGGATTTGGGGGTATTTGTTGCGGACATCGAATTCGAATCGGATGTACTTTATGCAGCCTATACTTATGCTATCACTTCCACCGTATTAGTAAATATCCCCGCCTCAGATGTCATACCTGACGATATCGAAATGATAGCTACTGTGGTAGGAAGATTCACCAATGATGGTGATCTCCAGCTGGTCATCGATGTGCAGATTCCCGGAAATCCTATGAGGGTTCTCTATGAGGGTAATAAGGAATAGTTTATCACGGATCACAGAGTTGAGCAAGGAAATACGCTAAGCCATAAAAATACTCCAATTACGTTTACACAAGCGTTTAAGGGTACGTTTGATCTTCATAACAGAGAGGCCGTGCGTACCACTGCTTGGTAAAACCAAGGCCAAGGAACTTCAATCTATCGGGGCGACTAACACGGCTCTTCTCAGCATGTTGTATTAGTCTCATTACCTAAAAGTAATAATAAATGACACACGGACTACAAGTCCACGCGAGCGAGGTCAACAGAAAAAGCTGGAAAAAATTTTGATTACCAAACCTTTCCAGCTTTGCATTAAGCCAATAGTTAAACTGTATTTGCATTAAATACAATCCTGTTTTTCTTACAGTTCAAGTTTCTCCAGAGCTCTAAAGGAGTAAAAAAATTTTCTTCAAAAAGATAGGAAACTACAATAAAATAATAAAGTTCACTTTGAGAATGTGAAGTTGAGTTTTCGATTTTTAATCTTAAAAAATACAATGTCTCCTTTTGATTATTCTACTATTTAGAATCGAAAAACTCAAAAAATATTATCTAGAATGTATATTATTTAACTATTAAAGTAGTAAGTTCAGTATAATTCACAAGCTTATTATCTTTGGTTCTTGTTTCGGAACGTACTATACCGGCATTCTCGGCATACCATTCTGTACCTTTATACCATGTTGTCTTTTTATCCTTAGTTACTTCAAATTCAAATGATATTTTTGCAGCATGAAACGTTTTAGCAGGAGTTGTAACACTCTCTCTACCTTCATATTGGCGATTAAATATATGAACCCTTATAAAATTTTTTCTGTTTTTCTTAGACTGTATCATAAAGTCGCCCCCATCCATTTCAAATGGCCCTCCAAACATATCCTCATCTGCAAACACATTTGGATAATCAAGGAAATTACCGACCAATTCCGTATCTGTGCTTAACATATCCATGACCTCAGGTGTCATAGCCTTGGTGGCCATTTCTAAATGGAAGACACCGTCAATGCATTGGGCATTCAGAGTCCCATTACTAATCTGCAGACCACTGGAATCTGTCATAGCAAACCCAATTTGCATATCAGTGCCGGATAAATAATCATATGTCTGATCAATATTGTAGATAGTACCACCTAGCAAAGTCCCATCAGCGCTAAACGTTTCGCTTATTAATTGAGATCCCGGATTCTCAGGAAAAAAACCTAAACAGTTTCCTTCTTGCGCATTTATTGCCACGAAAGAAAAGGATAAAATAAGCGTTAAAAATAATTTTTTCATAATTCAAAAATTTTTGTTTAATAACTCAATAAATAAAAGAAGTATTATATATATGAAAACAATGATTTTTAAAAAAAGTTTTTGGCCAGAGTATAATTTAAATTTAACTAGCACAAATGTTTACAGTTGTAAGTTTCACAAAAAAACTGTATTATTGTGGTTTTTTCTATGTATCCGGTTAGGCAAGGAAAACTTTCTACTGTCGGTAAAAACAGGAAATACGATATTCGATTTTATCAATTATTTATATGTTATTAGATATTGTTTTAATTGTACTGGGAATTATATGTATGGTGGTAGGTGTCATAGGGTGCTTCCTACCGGTAATTCCGGGTGTACCGCTTAATTACCTGGGCATTATACTGCTTCATTTTACATCCGCAGTCGATTTCTCTCCTCATTTTCTGATCATATGGGGTATCGTGGTTATTATAGTGCAAGTGTTGGACTATTATATTCCCATCTGGGGTACTAAGAAACTCGGAGGCGGTAAAAAAGGTGCTTGGGGAAGTGCTATCGGAGTGGTTGCCGGAATGTTTATATTCCCTCCGTGGGGTATTATACTTTTTCCGTTTGTAGGAGCGGTAATTGGTGAGCTTATAGATGAAAAGGAATTTAAAGTAGCCTTAAAAGCAGGTGCAGGAGCATTTCTCGGTTTCGTTACCGGCACATTGATGAAACTGGCTGTCGCCGTCATCCTCTCTTTCTTCTTTTTCAAGGAAGTTATTGTCTGGGCATATTCCTTATTTGGCTAAATAAAAAACGGATTGTACAAATTATACAATCCGTTTTCTGTCTATAATGATGGTTTCTTATTTCTTGATAATCCTCATCGAATAGAATGAGCGGTAAACAAATACCAATGCTATGACCAGGAATCCTACACCGATCCACGAACTATATTCGCTCAATTTTTCGGATATAGCTATTTCAACTGCCAGTAACCCGAATAATGTAGAGAATTTAATAATCGGGTTCAGGGCTACTGAAGAGGTATCTTTATAAGGATCACCAACGGTATCTCCCACCACAGTCGCTTCATGAAGCGGTGTATTGCGTTCCTTTAATTCTACTTCAACGATCTTCTTCGCATTGTCCCACGCACCTCCTGCATTGGCCATATAAATAGCCTGGAACAAACCAAATACCGCGATAGAGATCAGATAAGCCACAAAGAAGTTAGGATCGATAAAGGCAAAAGCCAATGTAATAAACAATAGAGCCAGGAATATATTCCACATGCCTATCTGGGCATATTGAGTACATATCTTTACCACTGCTTTTGAATCTTCTATATCAGCTTCTTCTTTTTCCAGGTTGATATTCTTCTTTATATATTCCACCGCACGGTAAGCTCCTGTGGTTACAGCCTGCATAGATGCCCCGGAGAACCAGTAAATAACTGCCCCGCCACAAATAAAACCAAGTAATACAGGTGCAGCGATAAGATCGATATTCAATAGTCCCAGTTTCTCCAATACCAAAATAATGGAGAAAATCATAGTAGTAGCACCAATAACAGCCGTACCTATCAATACGGGTTTAGCTGTTGCCTTAAATGTATTTCCTGCCGAATCGTTTTCTTCAAGATATTCCTTACCTTTTTCAAAATCCGGTTCGAAGCCAAAGTCTCGTTTTACTTCTTCTTTTATATTTGGTATAGATTCAATACGGGAAAGTTCAAATACTGATTGTGCATTATCTGTTACCGGGCCATAGCTATCCACCGCAATGGTTACAGGCCCCATGCCCAATAATCCGAATGCAACCAATCCGAATGCAAAAATGGAAGGATGAGACATCAGGCCTCCCAGTTCCTGTGTAGAGAAGAAATAAGCCGCAGCCATAAGCAAAGCAATAGTCAAGCCTTTCCAGAATGCACTGAAATTACCTGCAACCATCCCTGATAAGATATTCAGAGAAGGGCCACCCTCACGGGATGCAGTCACTACTTCTTTCACATGGCGCGATGAAGAACTAGTGAAAGCTTTGGTCAACTCGGGAATAACAGCCGCAGCCAACGTTCCACAACTAATAATAGAAGCTAGTTTCCACCACATACCGTTTTCCATATCACCTAACATATAATAGCTGGCAACATACGTAGCAATAATTGATACAATTGAGGTAATCCAGATAAGTGCAGTTAGCGGAACTTCAAAGTTAAATTTTAATGAGTTTTTGTATTTTGCTGTAGCAATTCCCTGATTGATATAATACGAGAATATAGACGTGAATAACATCATTAAGCGCATTACAAATATCCAGACAATAAATATTGCCTGATATTCTACATTTGTTACTGCCAGAACAATAAATGAAATGAGAGCGACACCTGTTACGCCATATGTTTCAAATCCATCGGCCGTAGGGCCTACGCTATCGCCGGCGTTATCTCCCGTACAGTCGGCAATTACGCCCGGATTACGAGGGTCGTCTTCCTTGATGTTGAATACAATCTTCATCAGATCAGCTCCAATATCTGCAATTTTGGTAAAGATTCCACCTGCAATACGCAATGCTGAAGCACCCAGCGATTCACCGATGGCAAAACCAAGCAGACAGGCTCCTGCCATATCGCCCGGCACAAACAAAAGGATAACGAGCATCATTATCAACTCAACAGTGATGAGCATTACCCCAACACTCATTCCGGCCTTCAATGGAATATTTACTACATCCCAAGGACGTTTACGCAACGAAGCGAAAGCTGTACGGGAATTAGCCAGTGTGTTGATACGTATTCCATACCAAGCCACTCCATACGAGCCTAATATACCCAACACCGTCCAAAATAAAACAGATATAAGGAAAGTAGATCTGCCTACTTCGCCTTTTTCTACAATTTCGGGATTGGAAAGTAGTCCGAAATAAATAAACAATACTACCGAAATGATCAATAGTAAATAAAAAAGAAACCTGCCTTGTTGTAATAGATAGGTCTTACAGGTTTCAAAAATTGTTTTGGATACATTAAGCATCGATTGATGTGCAGGTAATTTCTTTACACCGAAATACTGCACCAGGCCGAATGCAATGCCAAGCAACAGAATTAAAAGACCCCAAAGCAGTATATTATAGCCACTGCCCAAATTGGGAACTTTTAAGTCCGCTTCACTAGCCATCAAGCCCAGAGGAATCGTGAGTAGAGTTAGGATCAAAATTCTTTTCATGTGTACTAATTTTTTTGTCAGTAAATATTTTATAACAATTATATTGCCTACTTGTGCGATAAAATTAAAATAAAAAATGTAATAATTGCTATATCCGGTTGACAATTTTACTTTGTTTTTTGATATTGACTCAATTTTACTCTTTCAAAACGATTTTATTTTAATGAATATTAAGATATAAAACATAAACAACCGGCATTCAACACGATAAGTCAATCGGTTGATTATATGACAAATAAGCAAAAACAAAATAAATTATAATAGAGGTAAAATTCAGTAGGATTTATGTGGTATAAATTATTTTAATAAAAATATAATTACGATGTTTTTTTCGCTCTAATCGTATTAAGAAAATAATAAAAAGCAGCTTTAAAAATAAAAAAGAGTATCAGGCCTGACACTCTTTATATTTTACGATTATGCACTTTCAAAAATTACTTTGCATTTTCTTTAATATATACATCGTAAAGATCGCTACCGGATGATTCTTCGTATATTTTGAGATCAAAATACTTAACCACACTGATAAAGTGATTTACTATTTCAGATAAGATGACCTCATAATCTTTCCACACTGTAGTGTTTGTAAATGTATACAGCTCAACAGGCAAGCCCTGCGGTGTAGGTGCCAGTTGCCGCACCAAGAGGGTTAGGCTGTTATCTATCTTCGGATGATTTTTCAGGTAGTAAATCCCATATTGCAAAAACAGGTCATTATTAGTTATCTGATGCATATTTAACGGGAGTTCACTGTCGGTAGATTTATTAAAGCCAGCATATTCTTCCTGCTTCCCTATTATATATTCCCTCAAACCATCTACTTTTTTGAATTTTTCAATTTCTTCCTGAGTCAGAAAGCGAATAGAATTATGTTTGATATTCAACGCACGTTTAAATCTGCGTCCTCCCGAATCTTTCATTCCGCGCCAGTTCTGGAACGAATCTGAAATTAACGAATAGGTAGGAACAGTAGTAATTGTCTTATCAAAATTGCGTATCTTAACAGTCGTCAGATTGATTTCCATCACATCGCCGTCTGCACCATATTTAGGCATTGTTATCCAGTCTCCTATCTGCACCATATTGTTAGCACTTACCTGAATACTGCCTACAAAACCTTTAATCGTATCCTGAAATACCAGCATCAATATTGCCGAAGCAGCCCCCATAGCTGCAAAAAATCCTGTTGCAGATTGTCCTGTCAGGATGGAATAGATGATCACTGCGCCACAGATAAAAAATATAATATACAAAACCTGTATATAGCTTTTCATCGGTTTATTGTGGAAAGCAGGTTTCTGTTCCAGCACATTAGCTAAAGACTTTATTAAAGCCATTACTGTCCAGATCACCATAAATACCATATATATATCTGCTACCTTTATCAATGGGCTAATAAAAGCCGGGAAATCATAGAATACAACCGGAATGGCACTTCTGATAAACGAATATGGAATAACAAGAGCCAGATAATAAGGCAGCTTATTATTTATGGTATAGTTAAAAAAAGATAGCTTTGTTATTGCATATATCTTCTTCAGGATGAAGGTAAGTACATATTTTGTAGCATATTGCAATACATATACTATAATAATAACCAATGCGACCAGAATAAAAAACTTTGTGTATTCAATCCACTGTTCAGATATACCAAAACTGGACAGTAGTTGTTGCATCCATCGGGATATGGTTAATGTAAGCGGATCTGATTCTATAGGAAGTGTTTCTATTTGCATATTATTGTTCTTTTAGGTTTCCCATTCTTATGAATGCTTTATTTTTGTTGAAGTAGCAGTCTATCGTATCATCTATATTGAAAATACGATAGCTATTATAATAAGACCATGTACCCCGCATATATACTTTACATAAGTACTCTTCTTCCGAATTAGCACGTTCACTCTCAGGTATCTTCTCATACGAAAGGGCTTTGATATAAGTGATCTTTGTAATTGTTTCATTCTCTGTATCCCGATACCTCAAATGTTGTTTCACTTGCTCCCCCATACGCTCCAGATCATAACTCTTTGAAGTGCAGGATATGCCTCCAATAAATAGAACAGTGATTATCAAAAAGCAAAATTTTCTCATAGATAATATTTTTTTGAATATCCAAAATTAAAAAATCTGAACCGTCTTAACAAATATGAATAGATATTTACACAAAGTAGAATCTTAAAATAAATAAATTTAAGAAATCTTCGCTCCGGTTATTTTTATTTCATACTTTAGTGGTGGAGATTTGTTCTCTTTAGAGATGGAAAGAAAAAACAAGAATGAATTCTCAGTAAGAAAGCGTATCAAATCCTTTGGATACGCTTTTAATGGCTTGAAAATATTATTTTCGGAAGAGCATAATGCCCGTATACATCTGGGCGTTACTATTATTGTCATAGCAATGGGAATTGTCTTTGGTATCTCTCCTGTAGAATGGATGATAACCCTGACACTTATCGCTTTGATATTCAGTCTTGAGATTATTAATTCGGCTCTGGAAAGAATCTGCGATGTCATTTCTCCCGAAAAGAAGCCAGCAATCAAGAAGATCAAAGACCTGAGTGCGGCTGCCGTACTTATTAGCGCTATAGTAGCTGTTGTATGCGGCACGATTATCTTTTTACCCAGATTATGTGATTTTCTGAAATGAATAGAGACTAATAATAGTTATCACTGAATCATAATTAATAAATTACACATATAAAAACAACCAGTATGAAGAAAATATTCGCATTACTAGCCTTCATTGCCTTTGCAGGCATAATTAAGGCGCAAATGACCGAACCCCTCCCTATCGACCCGCTGGTGAGATTCGGCAAACTGGAAAACGGGCTTACTTATTACATCAGAAAGAATGCCCAGCCTGAAAACAGGGCAAATTTCTATATTGCCCAAAAGGTGGGATCGATGCAGGAAGAAGATGATCAGGCCGGATTGGCGCACTTCCTCGAACATATGGCCTTCAACGGCACAAAAAATTATCCGGGCAAAAAGACAATGCTCAACTACCTGGAAACCATCGGCGTAAAATTCGGTGCAAATGTAAATGCTTATACATCTTTCGATGAAACTGTTTACAATCTGGACGATGTCCCTTTGGTTAGGGAAACAGTTTTAGACTCATGTCTGCTTGTTCTGCACGACTGGTCCGGCTTCATAGCCCTGAAGGATGAACAAATAGATGAAGAAAGACTTGTAATAAAAGAAGAATGGCGTACCCGCAGCGGTGCCCAAACCCGTATCTGGGATAAACAATTGCCTGTGATCTTTGCAGGAAGTAAATACGCCGACCGGATGCCTATCGGTAAGATGGAGGTTGTAGAGGATTTTCCTTATCAAACACTAAAGGACTATTATCACAGATGGTACAGACCCGATCTTCAAGGGATTGTAGTAGTGGGAGATATAGATATGGATGAAGTAGAGACAAAAATTAAAACCATGTTTGCCGACATTCCTAAACCGGTAAACCCCGACGAAAGAATATTTCACCCTGTACCAGATAATGAAAAACCTATTGTCTCTGTTGTAACCGATCCGGAAGCTGTAGCTACACGGGTTACGCTTTTTTTGAAACATGAAATAATACCAACAGAAATAAGGGCAACCCAGACCGGGCTGCTTATCTCACTGGCTAAAAGTATGGCATCGACCATGTTGTCAGACCGTCTGAAAGAAATTTCACAAAAGGCTGATGCTCCGTTTGCGGCTTCTGTAGCCTATGACGGTGAATTTTTCGTGGCCAAAACCAAAAATGCATGGACTTCGATTGCTATAAGCAAAGAGGGTATGATAAATGAGTCGCTGGCGACACTAGCCAGAGAAAATGAACGAGTGAAAAAATTCGGATTTACCGAAGCTGAAGTGGAAAGGGCAAAGGCTACCTTGTTGCAACAGTATGAAACAGCATATAACAACAGGAACAAGGAACTGAATAACAGATATGTACAGGAATATGTGCGTAGTTTCATCGATGGAGAAGGAATACCGGGTATCGAATATGAATTTAACTTCATTAAACAAATGGCGCCGATGATCAGTGCCCAGATGGTAAACGGACTACTTCAGCAATTGAATATCTTGAATGATAAAAATGTTGTAATTACCGTTACCGGGCCTGAAAAAGAAGATCTTACCTACCCTACCGAACAGGAACTGGTCAATCTTTTCAATTCTGTTCTTGCAGAAAACATTACAGCCTATGAAGAAACAGTATCCAACGAACCCCTGATAACTGAACTGCCAAAAGCCGGAAGCGTAACAAAAACCGAAACTGACAATAAATTTGGTACTACAATATGGACGCTGTCCAATGGGATGAAAGTTATCATAAAAAAGACCGATTTCAAAGATGACGAAATATTAATGACATCCATCGGGTATGGCGGTCAATCTATCGTTTCCGATAATGATATCTTCAATGCGGGTATGGCTTCTATGGTTCCATATGTAGGGGGAATCGGGAATTTCAGTTCAACAGATTTGAAAAAGGTATTGGCCGGTAAAGTAGCCAATGCGAATGCCAGCATAGGTACTTATACCCAAAGCATAAGCGGTTCGTCAAACATAAAGGATGTGGAGACCATGCTACAACTGGCATACTTACACTTCACTGCTCCACGCAAAGATGAAGGGGCATATACCAATGTGATGGATATGGTGAAGAACCAATTGAAAAACATGAAAACAGAGCCGTCTTCTGTATTCAACGACAGCATTACATACTCCATGTATGCCAATAATCCGCGTATGCAGGAAATGCAGCTCGAAGATGCAGAGAAATTAGATTATGACCGCATCATCGAAATATACAGGGAGATATTTGCCAATCCGGGTTCATATACCTTTGTCTTTGTGGGTAATGTAGATGAAGATACATTGAAACCATTGGTTGAGCAATATCTGGCATCTTTACCATCAGGTAACAAGGATGCGAAATATAAAGCATTTGATGCTGATGTGCGCAAAGGAAAGTATATTAAGGAATTCAAATACGAGATGAAGACACCTAAAACAAGTGTGTATGAATTGTATAGCGGAACCCTTAAACGTAATCAGAAAGCACAGATCGCCGTATCGGCTTTGAAGCAAATATTGGATATCGTGTACGTACGCACAGTAAGAGAAGAAGCCGGGGGAACTTATGGTGTAGGCGTAGGTATATCCCTTAATCGTATTCCGGAAGGACAGACATTATTGCGCATGAGCTTCGACACCGATCCGGAGAGGGTTGCTACTATCAGTCCGATTATTGACCGTGAGGTAAAGAAAATAGCAGAGAATGGGCCTGAAGATGAAGACTTCCAGAAAGTGAAAGAGTATATGCTGAAAAAGTATCAGGAGGATGTGAAGATGAATGGTTATTGGCAGAATATCTTGCTGGTGAACTACTTCTACGGGGAAGACAACCATTCTGATTATCTGTCTACCGTAAATGCACTGACAAAAGATGATATTAAAACGATCACCAAAGAACTTCTATCACAAGGCAACTTTATAGAAGTAATAATGAACCCAAAAGAGTAATAATAAACAATTATTCAGAATAATCACAGGAAAGATACGGCAAATATGTTGTATCTTTCCTTTTTTATTAGTTCAATATAAAATCAGGCTTACCAATATGAAGAACTGCCCTAAATGCAATGCCGAAGTAGAAGACGGCTTTGAGATATGCTGGAATTGTAATTATAGTTTTACGGAGAACCGGGTTATCGAATTTCAGGATATATACGAAAACGGAAAAGATATAAATTGCCTAAGATGTGATGTCAGGCTTGTCTACTCGGGTAACTATAAATTTCATGAAGGTTCGAGAATAGGCGTATTGGGAAATCTGTTGGAAGTTTTTGTCAATCGTGAAAGTTTCGATCTATATATATGTCCTAAATGTGGAAAAGTAGAGTTTTATGCGCCGACAATCACCAATTGATATATCGATAAGGGAAGCAAAAGAATCTGATACAGAAGAGATAACACAATTGTTTTATGAAACAATCCAATCTGTAAATATCCGGGATTATTCTCAGGAGGATGTTGACGACTGGTCATCCTGGTATCGGGACACGGATAAATGGAAAGAAGGGATTTCCTCTCAGTTTTTCATTGTTGCCATATATAACAGTATGATAGTGGGGTTTGGATCTCTGGCAGTTGATGGTTATCTGGATTTTATGTTTATTCATAAAGATTTTCAGAGACGGGGCATTGCTGCAAAACTGTTGGAAGTACTGGAAGAAAAAGCTATCAGTCAAAATAATAAATCTGTCTATTCTGAGGTGAGCATCACTGCCCGGGGATTTTTCGAATCGCATGGTTATAAGGTAGTAAAACAGCAATTGAAAAAATCGAGAGACAGGGCGTTGGTTAATTATATAATGTTTAAAGAAATAATTTCGAATTTATCTATAGTTAGATAGCTGTTAGCTTGTAGCCGATAGCTGTTAAAAAAGAACGTTCTTTGAAAAATATTGAGAAATCCACCCCACCCCGGCCCTCTCCAAAAGGAGAGAGGGGATAGCAAAGCCATGAGAAGGAAGGAATAAAAAGACTAAAGAACTAACGGCTATCAGCTAATAGCTAAAAACTGTTACTTATGTTACTTTTTAGTTAAAATGCTTAGTCTTGTCATGCTGACGACAGAATTGGAAATCGGCAAAGCGAAGCGGAGCCAAAGCATCTCCTCGCCGATAATCGTAAAAGAAGATCCTTCGTAACCTCAGGATGACAGAGAGAAAATAAAAGGCTAATAGCTAAACCTGTTACCTTTGTCACCTTTTAGTTAAAATAACTGGGCATGCTGTAGGGGCAATCCTTTATGGTTGCCCGAATATATAACAAGAACGGGCAGGGACAAGCCACTGCCCCTACAGAGAAGCACTTGTAACCGTCTGCTCGCGCAGGCTTCCAGCCTGTATGTATTGTAGACACGGACGGGGACGTCCGCGCCAGCGTTGTCATGCTGACGAAAGGAAGCATCTAAAGAAGGAGATCCTTCGTCCCTCAGAAACAACGTTCGGCAGAGCGAAGCGGAGCCAATGACAGAGAGAATATAAAAGGCTAAAAGCTAACGGCTAACGGCTATCAGCTAATAGCTAAACCTGTAACCTTTTAGTTAAAACGAATAAGCGATATATTTGAATAATAATTGATTAACTGTATTTTATGGTTTGTATTATGACTAATCTATATAAATGTAATAAATGCCTATGAAAACTCACTATTTACCAAAGTTTAAACTGATAACATTATTGTTGTTAATCCCAATTATCACTCTGGCAGGCAATTATAAAAGCATCAAAGACTTTAATGTGCTGCCTGACAATAATCCTGAAGCCAACAGGATAAACCTGCAAAAAGCGATTGACTGGGCTACATCATCAGGAAACTCCTTATGGATAGAACCTGTCGAGGGAGGATATCCTATCGCCACAGGTATTATACTGAAAAAGAACGTTTCATTGATCGGAGCACACGGCCCTACCGGCAGAGGTACAAAACATCCTGACCAAAATATTCCTACTGGTTCGTTATTTAAGATTATGGATGATGTAAATCCATTTATCACGGTGGAATCAGCAACACAAATACGAGGAATCCAATTTTGGTATCCGAATCAGACCAATACTGACCCGACAAAAATCATTCAGTACAAACCAACCATACAGGTGGCCAAACAAGAAAATGTGCAGGGAGTCACTTTATCCTGCCTTACTTTCTATGGGGAATATATAGCTATGGACTTTAATTCTGAGGCACCATACATCAATGAACAGGTATTATTCGAACATTGTTATGGCTATCCGCTCAGTGGAGAGTTTATCCGTATCGACCGCTGTTACGACATACCGCGTATCCTTCATTGCCATGTGAATCCGGCTAATATGCGGGAATTTGGCAGGACTTTCAATAAGCAAATTATAGATGCTATAATAGCAAACAAGACCTTTACTTATGTTATCAACCATACCGATAATGCCCAGATGATCGATGTCTTTACATTCGGTGCATACGGTGGTGTCTTGTTAGGGGAAGAAACATACGGACAGTTGACCAATTTCAATCTGGACTGTGTCACCGTCGGTATTCACAAAATAGGGGGCGGAACGAAAAACCGAAACTGGCAAATAGCCCAAGGGTCAATAATCGCCAATACAGGTGAAAAGATAGAAGATATCCACCCCATAATTATTGAAGGAGAGGGACATACAGCATTGACGAACGTAGAAGCATTTTCGGGTGAAAATGGAGCTTTGACCGCATTAGGCAAATCGTATGATTTCTTGTTGGTAAAGGGAGATAAACTACTGACAATATCACTTTTTGGATGCAGGATGCGGGACTATATTGCAGAATCGCCTATCGCAATCCGGAACCCTAAGGCGAAAATACAGGCCGTAGCATGTATTGATAAGAATGAGAATTTCTATAATGCTGTAATTGATTAGTAAGCCAAATCAAAAGCTAATATTTACCCACTCTTGTCAATTCAAAAACAATCCTTATCTTTGCACCCGCTACAACTATAAAGGACTGGAAAGGTGCTCGAGTGGTTGAAGAGGCACGCCTGGAAAGCGTGTATACCCCTAAAGGGTATCGAGAGTTCGAATCTCTTCCTTTCCGCGATAAGTCAGATATTTACTAATAGGTGAATGTCTGATTTTTTGTTTCCCTCTTTCTATTTTATCTAAACATACGGTTCGGGCAGAACCATGAAAGGGTATGGAAAGATTATGATAACTCCAATCCGAATTCGTCTTTCAGACGGCGAAGGCTTTCATTTTCTTCCATCATGAGATTGAATTTTTCGGCAGGCGTAAATGCCAGTTTTTTCTCATTATCTTCGCTGATCCTTATCTGCATCCGTAGTTGTGTATTTCTTAATTGTGCTCTTAACTTGTGTAATATATCCATTTGATTTTCAGCAAGACGCTGTTCTTGCACAGGATTATTAACAACTACCTCAAATACACTATTTTCCAATAAATTCGGCAGGCAGTTTAACATCGTATTTTTGAGATGATGTTCTTCTGTTATTGCCTCTGCATAGGCCTTCCATTCATTGATAAGTTGTAAAGGTGTGAACCGTTCATTCAGTACCTCTATTGTCATCTCATACTTTTCTTCTTCTTTTTCTTTCTTTGCATTAAGAGCAGATAAAGATATACCGAGACTTCCAATAGATGATGTGGGCGCTTTTTGAGGTTGTTGCGTTTTAGGGTTTCCGGTATTACTATTAGCTGACGAAAAGCTTGTCCTTATTCCGTCCTGAGCCTGTATCGGTGGCGAAGCTATCTTATTTGGGGCTTGATTCTGAGTTGGCTGTACTTTTGAAAATATAGGATCAATTACATCCTTTTTTTTTTGATCTTCTGAACCTGCTTGAGGAGAAGATAATTGGCATAACCGGATAATGGTGAGATCGGAGAGCAACCGCTTGTTCCGGCTGAGCCTGTAACTGAGATCGGCTTCATTTACTATATCAATGGCCTTATATAAGAATTCATTGCTACACTTTTGTGCGGTACGAATATATCTATCCCGGATAGAGGCTCCTACTTCAAATAATCCTGCAGTCTTAGGATCTTTACATAGTAACAAATCCCTGAAATGCGATGCAATACCAGTTATTACATTGTGTCCGTCAAAACCTTTGCTTAATATCTCATTCAAGATAAGCATACCTTCAACTACATTCCCTGATAACACAGCATCTGTCAATTTGAAGTAATACTCATAATCGAGTACATTTAAATTCTCTATGATAGCTTTATAAGTCACATTACCACCTGTAAAACTAACAACCTGATCGAAGATAGAAAGTGCATCGCGCATACCTCCATCAGCTTTTTGGGCCAGAACATTCAATGCCTCTGGTTCGGTTTTTACATTTTCCTGATCAGCTACATATTGAAGATGTTCGACTGTATCTTTAATAGTAATACGGCTGAAATCATATATCTGGCAACGTGAAAGTATAGTTGGCAATATTTTATGTTTCTCAGTTGTAGCTAATATAAATATAGCATGATGAGGAGGTTCCTCCAATGTTTTAAGAAAAGCATTGAAAGCAGCCTGTGAAAGCATATGAACCTCGTCTATGATATAGACTTTATATTTTCCTATCTGAGGTGGGATTCTAACCTGTTCAATCAGTGAGCGGATATCATCCACCGAGTTATTAGAAGCAGCATCTAGTTCATGAATATTGAAAGAACGTTGCTCGTTAAATGCTACGCACGATTCGCATTGATTACATGCTTCGCCATCTGTTCCCGGAGTAAGGCAATTTATAGTCTTGGCAAAAATACGAGCACAAGTAGTTTTTCCTACCCCACGAGGCCCGCAAAACAAGTACGCGTGCGCCAGTTTCCCTGAAGCAATCGCATTCTTTAGCGTAGTGGTCAGAGCCCGTTGCCCAACGACAGAAGCGAAGTTCATCGGGCGGTATTTTCGTGCCGAAACTATATAATTATCCATTATCCTATTTTAAAAGCATTACAAAGCTATGAAAAAAAATGGAAAGAAAAAACCTAAAAAATCAGGAGAAAGCCACAACATTTTTAACATTTCATCTGTTAATTATAATGTACTAATTAAAAAACTATCATCATGGAAAAAAAAGATTCTGTATTAAAAATCAAAGTTACCTCTAATGGCCCTTTATTAGTTGATGGAAAGATCGACTTAATCATGGCCGATGGTTCAACTGTAACAAAAGACAAGGCAGCCTTATGCCGTTGTGGCGCATCAAACAATAAGCCATATTGTGATGGCTCTCACGTAAAAATAGAGTTTAAAGGGTAATAAAATTTCTGTGTGTCAGGGCATATAAATTGAATTTAGTATGCCCTTTTTTATCTAAAATCATTATATCTGCTTATGTCAATTACCTCTCTGAATACAATATGCGATATATTGTACCTTGTGTTAATGCCTAACTTATAATAATATATAATTATGAAAACACATATGAATCGCCGTGATTTTATTAAAACCGCAGGAATTGTTGCAGGTACAACGATGCTGTCTTCGCGCTTTGCTTTTGCCGGAGAATCCGTATCAAATCAGGAAATCAGAATAGGCGTGGTAGGAGGCAATTTTGGAACCGGTTTTTATTTTAATGAACATCCTAACTGCATAGTAGAGGCAGTCAGTGATTTGATTCCTGAACGAAGAAATGCTCTAATGGATATATATAAATGTAAGAAATCATATGAATCATTGGATTTGCTACTTCGTGATAAGAATATAGAAGCTGTAGTCTTATTCACTCCAGCTACAGATCATGCTAAACATGCAATACTGACTCTTAATGCAGGAAAGCATGTTCTCAGTGCTGTGCCTGCCGTAATGAATATACAAGAAGCTTATGATTTATTTTATGCAGTAAAACGTACAGGCCTGAGTTATATGATGGCAGAAACAAGCACTTTCTTCCAGATCGTTATTTCTGCAAAAGAGATGTATAAAAAAGGAGAATTCGGAAATATATTCAGTAGCGCTGCGCAATATTATCATCCAGGGCTCGAAACTCTTTATTTTACTAATGATGGCAAACCGACATGGAGACATGGATTACCGCCAATGCTATATCCCACCCATGTGACTTCACATCTTATTGCTGTTACAGGAGAAAGATTAACTTCTGTTTGTTGCAATGGATGGGGGGATGGCAGTCCTATTCTCAAAGGAAATCAATATAATAACCCGTTTTGGAATGAGACAGCATTATTCAGAACAAACAAAGGAAATACGTTTATTGGAGAAGTCTGCTGGAGAGGTGCATTAGCGGGTACTGAACGTGGAGAATGGCATGGGGATAAAATGAGTTACTATTCGGCATATAAATCGACAGATGATCACAAAGTAATTACCACATCTGATTTAGGAACGGATCATGGTGGTTTTGTAGTTTCAGCGCCAAGAGTAGAAGCATATCCACGAAAAAAATGGTGGGAAACCGACATGTTGCCCGAAACGATGCGTCATCCCAGTGGGCATGATGATTCTCATTGTTTTATTACACATGAGTTTATTAGCTCTCTCATCGAAGAAAGGGAACCGGAAGTAAATATCCGGGAGGCTCTGGCTTATACCATCCCGGGAATAGTAGCACATGAATCAGCTATGAAGGGGGGAATTCAACTGAATATCCCTATTATAGAATAGAGTTTTTATTATTTTTTTATAGAAAGTATTGTTTTAAAGAAAATAATTATACCTTTGTACCCGCTAAGGCAATTTACCCGCGGATGTGGTGTAATTGGTAGCCACGCCAGACTTAGGATCTGGTGCTGAGAGGCGTGGGGGTTCGAGTCCCTTCATCCGCACTGAAAGCGATAAATTGAAGATTTCTTCTTTTTGTCGCTTTTTTCATTTCTATAACTACTGCAAATAATGAACTAGACCGAATACTTACATAACACCTAACTTTATACATCAAAAACAAAAAACCGATAGACAAAACTCTATCGGTTCTTATAATATTTTAGTATAAATCCCGTCAACCTATTTTAGGACGAGACAGGCTGTTATAATTTTATTGTACTATTTCCACCCATTGGCCTTGTGTACGGGCATTTGTTTCAGGGCTGTACATTGCCTCACAACTTACGGCAGGAAGATAGAACCGTCCGCAATAAGCAGCCTGCAGTCTTACACGGAATGACATGGAATGTCCCGAACCGATATTGAAATAGGTATATACACGGTCATCGCGAATATCCTGATAGTTGTAAGAATTGCTCTTCACGTTTTGGTTTACTCCTTCATTAAACAACCTGTTGTTGAATATTTCCCATCCTGAAGCAAATATCTGGCTCAGTGTCATATCGGTAAGGTATTGTCCCGAAATATTCTGAACGATTACGCTTGCATAAAACTCTGTGCCCTGCTTCATAGATGAAACATCAATGTCTTTGCCGTTTTCATCCACATATTTCACATACAGATTGATTCCGTTGCTTTGCACCGGTGTGTTATCCACTAACGGTTGTGTGCGCCCGATCAGACGGACAAACAACTCGCCTTCGCCTTTATTAGTAAATGATACATTAATATTCTCCTGTGGTTTGATTTCTAATTCCTGGAAGACTTCGCCACTATTAGCAGCTTTTTGAGCTACTCCGTTCAATGTCCATTCGTAAGAAATAAGCCCCTTGCCCATCTTTTCAGCAAGTTTAGACATGGCCATTAGTCCATAAGAAGCTGTCTGGGTAGAAATATAATCGGCACTCAGAGACTTAGATACATCACGTGCCAGAACCAAAGCTTTATCTGTCCTGTCAAGCAATATATTGGTTTCCATTATCATCGCTTTATCGCGAGAAGAACTGCCGTAGGTGTTGTTTGTGAATGGATAATTCTCTATCTCATCACTCACATTATTTACTAATTGCAATGCCGCATCTTTCTTGCCTGCTATGGCATACGCCGCAGCAAGCCTCCAGCGTGCCTGCACTGAAAGGTCTTTCATCTCCTTGAGGCGATTCATCGCACCCAGTTCAGGTTCTCCGGCCAAGGCCAGCGTATAAAGCCTGTAAGCCTGTTGCAAATCATCCATCGAGTAACTATAATATGAACTGTATAAACTAGCCCTGTTCCAACTTTGAGCTGATTTCTTCTGGAACTGTTTCCATTTGTTGAGTACTGATGCCGGTACATCACGTCCTGCACGTTGCGCTTCTACAAGGAAGTGACCTGCATAAGTGGTTACCCACTCAGCAGGATAACGGTCTCCCGGCCAGTATGCAATACCACCATCGCCCAATTGACGAGAACCGATAATCCTGATAGCTTCTTTAATATTATAGTCTATTTTTGATTTCTCCTTGTCAGTAAACTTCCTGAATGTGGATACATACAGTAATGGGAAAGCTTTGGAAGTAACCTGTTCGGAACATCCATGCGGATATTGAAGCAAATATGCCAGATTCCTGTTCAGGTTAACACCCGGCATACGGGATACTTCGAGTTTTGCCCAATCTTCAGCCTGAAGCGCATCCATTGTCAGGCTAACCTCGCCCGTTTGATTAGGAGACATCAATGCCTGCGAACTCATCAATACAGGAGGATTAGGGTTTCGGATTTCAATATCAATTGTTTCCGTAACGGTTTCTCCACCGCCTGTGGCTTTTATTACAACCTTTTCAGCACCTGTTTTCTTCGCTACTTTTACTTTAAAGTACAGCATCTTATCGCCCGTCTCAGTAAATGCTACCGATTTGGATGTACCATCTGTAAACTCGAATAAGCCATTCGACTGGACAGTTACATTCACATTGCTTACTTTCTTATCCATTGCAAAGATATTGACAGGGAGCAAAATTTCTTCATCAGGCCCTGCTACACGCGGTAAGGTAGAAAGGATCATCAACGGATTTCTTACAGGAACCGTTTTCTCTACATTACCATATGCACCCTTAGTATTTCCGGCAACTACCATCACTCGTACCGAGCCGAAGTAAGAAGGAAGTTCGATCGTATGTGTGTCTGTCTTACCCCCTTTCAATGTGAAAGGCCCTAAGTATTTCACCACAGGTTTAAATCGATTCACCTGATTTTTTGGAGCGTTTAGCGCTTCGTCACCTCCAATACTTAACAGTGGCCCGAGTTTTCCGGCCTGAGCACCTACCACCATATCGAACATATCCCATGTGCGTACCCCTAGCGACTGACGGGCATAGAAATCAGTCCATGCATTCGGAGTCTTGAAGGCTGTAAGGTCTAACAATCCCTCGTCTACTATGGCAAGGGTATATGTCATATCTTTACCGTTCTTTTCAGAGACGGATGCAGTAAATTCCTTTTCAGGACGAAGCTCGTCCGGCATATTGATTACCGGGGTAAGTACAGTTTCTTTATTCTCTACATTCACATTCAATACGCCATACATGCGGATTGGTGAATCGTTATGCTCCTGTGCATGAGGTTGCAGCAGATTAGCAAATATGTAGAAATTAGGCGTCATCTCCTCTGTGATGGTAAAGGTATGTTTCGTATCCTCATCCGGACTTGTTCTCACCCATTGACGGGAAAGAATCTTTGAACCATCTTCGATGCTGATCAGTACTCGCCCATTCGAGCTCTTAGGAATTATCACAGTAGCAGTTTCACCTACATTGTAAGAGGTCTTGTCTGTGGTAAATGACAGCATAGTCAGTCCGTCAGCGTCTTGCTTGTCGGAGCGTCCGCGCCACGATGGCCAGTCAACATACAATACCTTACCCGTAGTGTGTCCGCCGTTTTCATCTTTCACTATTACAAGATAACGTCCCCATTCAGGATAATCGACACGGAATTTCACCTGAGCTTTACCATCCTTAGTAGAGATCGTTTCGTCTAATATCACTTCTGTAGATGTATTATTCACATAGGAGGCCAGGTTATCCCTGGAATTCCACCACCACGACCAACTTATCTTATATATTTTTACATCCAGATTCGAGCGGTTTACAGGTTTCCCTTCAGGTGTGAGTGTAATGATATCCAACATATTGTCTTTGTCTGTCTCCAACCAGCCATAATACGTATCGAGTGGCGACTTGATACCAATATAAGCAGGGAATGGCGAGTAAGAAGCAGTCTGTGAATAGATACTGGCATCGCCACCTGTTTCGAATACGCGCGAAACAATATTTGCCCGCAACATCCCCGGAGCATTTGCTGCCTGTGGCAAGTCTTTAGTCACGGTAGCATTACCCGAAGCATCCAGTTTTCCATCGAATATAGTATAGGTATCCGATGAGAAATTGGTCGCCGGGTTATTGAAGTCGTATTTCTCATACCCCTTAAATGGTACGGAAACCTTACTCAATGTCATTTCCACCTTTGCTGCCAGATTAGAGGCAGGTACACCATGCAGCCATTGCGATGATAATGAGCCGGAGAATGACCCCGAACCTGCTTTAATCATATCTCCCACATTAAGCCTTATTTTCAGCCTGTTTGGTTTTACAGTCTCTATTTTCAGTGTTTTGTAGAACGTCACACTTCCTACTTTTACTCTGGCTTGCCAGTTTCCGGTTATTGCATCGGGATCGGTCGTCATACGGAAAGCATAGAACCCATCCTTGCCCGATGTAGAAACATAGCGTTGTTCCATTTGTCCGCGAGGGGTATATAGTTCAAGTGAAACAGGATGGTCTTTCGGCAACGAGTTTGTCTTATCTTCAAGAATAAATGTCACAAAGATGGAATCGCCCGGACGCCATACGCCCCGTTCCCCATAAATATAGCCTTTCAGCCCTTTCTGTATTTCTTGTCCGCTTACATCAAAGTTACTTAAGGATAAGGAAAGATTGGATGTTACTTTCAGATATCCTTTTTCGCCCCCATGTGAGGCTATTACGACAAACGGAACTCCGTTCTTGTATTCTATTTCGGCAAATCCGTCAGAGTTTGTACTCCCACTACCAATCCGTTGCATCTGATAGTTGTAAATATCTACCGTAGCACCTGATATTGGCTCTGTAGTCAGAATACTCGTCAGGGCGACAAACATTTTCTTTTCTGCTCCTAATTTGGCGGTCATACCGATGTTAGAGGCAAATACCACGCATGAAGGCATCGATTTCGCCATATAATACGTAGGATGGCACGGATTGTCACGTTCCTCCCAATCATATTCATTCCAGTCCCAATCCTGAGAATTGTAATAATATCCCGGAGTATCCCACTGGGCTTCATCTTCTTCGCTCAACTGATAATCAAACCTGCCCAACGATGCTTCTTCCGGTATCTGTGGTGTTATGCCATCACATGGATATAGAGAATATTCTTTCTTATAAGTAAATTCAACCCGATAAATCGATCCCGGATCTTGCTTGATCATGGTAGACAGATCCAATGAGAAGTTATTCCATTCTCCAAGATTAAGTGCAGGGTCTTCATTGAGGCGTACACGCTTTTTATAGACCAGTCTACCAAAACGTTTCAATTCATCACTGCCTCCGAAACTGTTGGCTTGTAAGTATCCCAATACATTACTTTCATATATTTTTATGATCTTGACATCTACCGCCCATAGGTTTACCGCCCTGAAAGGAACGATCAGATTATTGGAATTCGGCAATATACTTCCGGCATTATCCAGGGTTACCTCAGGCTTATTCTTCTCGAAGTTTACACTTACTATGTAATCCTCTTCCATACGCATATTGGCTATACTCTTTATTTCCTTGAATATTTTCAGTTCGATGCTCGAGCCTTTAACATTTTTATCAAGATAGAGGTAAACCACATTTTTCTGAATATCGAATGAGAAATTATCTACCTGTCCCGGGCGTATCAATCCCTGTATGTTCTGGTTGGCAGATAACGGGTCGCTGAATGTAATGCGAATTGCTTCTTGTGGCATGTAATCTACCGATACATCAATTACCTCGAATTGTGAAATCTTCGGAATTGTGATTTTTATATCCTCATCCTTATTCATTCCTAAAGAAGAACCTTTAACATGTAAGGTGTATTCCAAGTCTTCCTGGTCGCGGTAAAGACTGTCTATCTGAATATTGAAATGCCCTTTCACTTCAGCAGGGGTAATCTTTATTTTAGCATCTTTTGCCCTATCGTTTCCTGATAAAGAAAACATCTGGCTGACATTATCAATATTAGCATCATCTGCAAGGGAAACAGTTCCCCGTACACTATTCCAGCTAAGGTCTGTTTCTTTGATGGGGGAATAAGGCAACAGGTTTACATAATAGTTCTGTTCAGGAATATGGAAGTTAAAGTAAAACTCTTTAAAATCACTATCCACTTTCAGTACTTTATCCAGCTTGAACCAGGCATCGTATTCCTGTCCGGGCTTTAACTCTCCCGGCTCGGGCACAAACTTTATGGTACGCGAACTTGTCCAAAAGGCTTTACCTTTCACCGAAGGAGAAAATTCGAATAACTCCTGATCTACTTCTTTGTTCAGCTCCACCGTAGGGATATCCTGTGTCAACTCGATTTGTATTTCGGAAGAGGATGAGACCTGCCCGTAAGTAAAGGCTGCGATATATTTCGCAAACTCGGAATTGATTTCACGTGAACCACTTTTTTTACACGAATGGAGTATAAAAAGACACGATAGAAGGAGAGTACTGAATAGGAACAGATTTTTTTTCATAATTGTATGTATTTGTGTCTATTATTGTTCTTGTATTTTTAACAGAATTTATATACAAATATATGAGAATAATTTATATAAATTAAGACAGCCTTTATTTATTGTAATCATTTTATGTTAGTTGTTCTTTAATATTTCTATTTTTGTTAGCAGTTAGCTAAGTATCTCATTACATTTATGCAATATTATAAGCAAAAGAAAAATACAAAATGAAATTCAAATCTTATAATATATTATTTCGAGTATTCTCTTATTTGTCTGACCGGACAAATGGGGCTCCATTTTTTGTAAAATATAAATTATTATTGGGTACTTTAATTATAGGGCTGACAAACAATATATCAACCCAAGCTCAGAAAAAAGAAGTTGTAAATGATACAACCAATCTTAAACAGCCCATTACTACCGAAATAACTTGCTATAAACCAGCTATATATGCTCAAAACAAAACAGACAGTATCACTATTAGAGGAAATGTAAAAGATAGTATTGGGGACGCCATTGCCGGCATTTATATATATAAAAAAAATAAACCGAAAGGTACGGCAACTAATTTGGATGGTCATTTTACATTAAAAGCAAGGTTTGATGATATACTTGTATTTTCAATGGTTGGTTTTCATACTCAAGAAATACCTGTGTCTGAAATAAAGAATAATATAACGGTTATAATGAAAGAAAATAATGTTAATCTTTCATGTTATATTACCATTGTAGCTGATGAACCGCCTGTAAAGAGACAAATACTACCGATTGTTAATGTAACTACTGAAGTATCAATAAATTCAACTCTAAAGCCAGAGAGTTTGTTAAAATTTCCTGAGTTAAATCTCTCTGAGTCACTCGCTGGTATAATGTGCTATGGAATAGTAGTTAACCCGTATCATAACGATGATATATATACTCCTAGATATAGAGCACATAAATTTTACTATAGTCAAATCAGCGAAAAGCCTGTTTCTCCCATTGGTCATTTACCTGACTTTCAGAAATGGGTGCAAGAAAATGTGCAGAATAAGAAAAAGTCAAAAGGGGAAATTACTGTCAGTTTCGTAATCAATAAGAAAGGAAAATTAGTAGATAGAAATATCATAAAAGGTATATCGAAAGAAATAGACAAGGAGGTTCTCAACACACTTGCCAGATCTAAAAAATGGAAGCCCGGAAAACTCTACAATAAGGCTGTTGAAACGATAATTGAATTTACCATCAAGTTTGATGACAAATGATTTACGGATATTTTGCGTACTTTCTTCTGTTTTCAGACAAACAAATATAAACTGAATGCCATCAACAGCATGCCACTTACCAGTCCCATAATAGATATATGGTGTTTTCCATATTTTTCGGCGCTCGGCAGTAGTTCATCCAGTGAGATAAATACCATAATGCCCGATACCGCCGCCAATATTACCCCATTCATGGCCGGAGTCCAAAACTGCATCAGGAACAGATATGCGATCAATGCACCGAACGGTTCGGCAAGTCCTGATGAAAAGGATAACCAGAAAGCCTTTTTGCGACTGCCTGTTGCGTGATATATAGGCACGGCAACAGCAATACCTTCGGGTATATTGTGGATGGCTATGGCAATAGTGATAGGAATAGCAACATCCAAAGAGCCCAGAGCAGAAGTAAAAGTGGCGATACCTTCCGGAAAGTTGTGGATAGCAATCGACAAAGCGACAATGATACCGGTACGTTTAAGCGAGCGTTTATCGTCCATATCTTCTACACCTTTTACCTCATGGGGATTGAGGGATTTGGGTATCGCAAAGTCTATAAGATTAATGAATGCAATACCTGCAAAAAAGGCGAGAATCAGATACAATGTTCCCAGCTTTTCCCCATACTCGGATACCAGTTCCAGCTTCCCCTGCGGCATCATCTCCATAAATGAAACATACAGCATAATCCCGGCCGAAAAGCCAAGGGAAGCGCAAAGGAATTTGGTATTGGTATGCTTGGCCAATAAGGCAATCAGACTGCCTATCCCGGTCGATAACCCGGCAACAGCTGTAAGAATGAAAGCGAGTAATATATTCTGTTCTGTCATTATATTTCATCTATGATAATTAGCAAAGATAATTTATTAAGTTTGAAATTGAGAAAATATGTTAATACAAAATCCGATGATATAATAAACTATCACTTTTGATGTAAACATTTTGTACTTTTAGGCCTTTTATAAAAAGGGTAAATTTAAGCGCTAATCTCTAGATAAAGTAAACGGATGCGGGGCTAAAGCATCATTAGCGCAAAGCGACAATAACATGTAACTTGTAACATATAAACAAATATATAATGGAAACATCCTCAAAAGCCGGTACCGGCTCCTTACTCTTCATCATCTGCCTGGGGGCATCTCTTGTCCCTTTTATGGGGTCGGCATTAAATCTTGCCCTGCCATATATCAATGAAGACCTGTCGTTGAATGCCGTGATGTCGGGCTGGGTACCTACCTCCTATATGCTATCCACTGCCATCCTGCAAATACCTTTTGCACGTATTGCAGATATGGTGGGACGCCGGAAGGTATTTCTATGGGGAGTTATCCTGTTAACGATTTTTTCGGTCTTAAGCGGTTTGGCTACTAGCGGGACAACACTTATCGTTTATCGTTTCCTTTCTGGAATTGGCAGCGCCATGATGTTTGGAACCAGTACAGCTATCCTAACATCTTCTGTTCCAATCGAAAAAAGAGGAAAGGCTTTAGGTGCTATTGCGGCGACAGTATATTTCTCACTGGCGGCAGGCCCGTTTCTGGGCGGGCTGTTGACTCAGTATCTCAACTGGCATAGCATATTCTTCATTACTGCTTTTATCAGCCTGATAGTCGCTATTGGCGGGTATTTTATTATCAAAGAAGACTGGAAGGAGGAAACAAAAAGCAAATTCGATATGGTGGGCTCTATCCTTTTTGCCATTTGTATTTCGTCCTTAATTTATGGTTTTTCATCACTACCCCATCCAAAAGGGTTTATATTTATTGGAGTGGGGATAATTGTCCTTATCTTATTTGGTATCTATGAAAAAAAACAGGAATCCCCGGTATTCAATATCCGTTTGTTCCTGGCCAACAGGGTATTCCGTTTATCCTCCGTGTCGGCATTGATCAATTATTCGGCGACATTCGCCATTTCGTTTATGCTCAGTCTTTATCTGCAATATGTGCGGGGGCTTACACCACGCGATGCAGGGTTTATACTTATTGTGCAGTCTGTGGTACAGGCCATCGCTTCCCTTAAGTCAGGAAGTCTTTCCGATAAGATGTCGCCCACCTTCCTTGCTACACTGGGGATGGCGATTATCGCAGTCGGATTATTCGGCTTATGCTTCCTTACGGAAACGACAAGCTACTATTTCCTTGGCGCACTACTTATGTTATTGGGGCTTGGTTTCGGTATATTCTCTTCGCCTAATACCAATATTATCATGAGCTCGGTAGAGAAAAAGTATTACGGCCTGGCCTCAGCCACCATGGGTACGATGCGCCTTACGGGGCAGGCATTCAGTATGGGGATAGCTATGATGGCAATCTCCATTATGGTGGGAAATATAAAGATATCGCCTGCCGTACATAGCCAGTTGATGAGTAGTATGCGCATAACATTTATTATCTGTTTGGTGTTATGTATGTTTGGCATTTATGCCTCATCGGTGAGGGATAAGAAAAGCCATAAAGAAAAATGAAGAATATATTCCACAAACTCAAGAGAGACTATTACACGATCAATCCCAAGCAAAAATCGGGAGCGTTCGAATTATTGAAATATATTGGGCCCGGATTGCTTGTCACAGTAGGTTTTATCGATCCGGGTAACTGGGCTTCTAATTTTGCCGCCGGATCGGAATTCGGTTATGCATTGCTGTGGGTTGTAACCCTGTCCACCATTATGCTCATCGTATTGCAGCACAATGTTGCCCATCTGGGTATTGTTACAGGATTATGCCTATCGGAGGCAGCTAACAAATACCTGCCACGCATAGGTTCGCGTTTTGTTTTATGGTCGGCAATGGGAGCATCCATATCCACTTCATTAGCAGAAATACTGGGTGGGGCGATAGCTTTACAAATGCTGTTCGATATACCGATAAAGGTAGGGGCTATATTGGTAGCCGTTTTTGTCTTCTCTATGATGTTTTTCAATTCCTATAAAAAGATTGAACGGTATATCATTGCTTTCGTTTCACTTATCGGATTGTCTTTTATCTATGAACTTTTCCTGGTGGATATTGAATGGGGTGAAGCCGCCCGTTCATGGGTTGTCCCGTCTGTACCCGAAGGGAGTATGCTTATTATTATGAGTGTACTGGGTGCCGTGGTGATGCCGCATAACCTTTTCCTACATTCGGAAGTGATCCAGAGCCGGCAATGGAACCTTCAGGATGAGAAAGTGATTGAAAAGCAATTGAAGTATGAATTCTTCGATACGTTTTTCTCCATGCTTATCGGATGGGCGATCAACAGTGCTATGATCCTGTTGGCAGCATCTACCTTTTTCAGAGAAAATATGGTGGTGGACGATCTCCAGCAGGCACATTCCTTGTTAGAACCGCTTTTGGGAAATAATGCGGTCATCATATTTGCAGTGGCACTCCTATTTGCAGGTATATCTTCCTCGATGACATCGGGCATTGCGGCAGGATCGATTTTTGCAGGAATGTATAACGAACCGTACAATGCCAAAGATATCCACTCCAAAATGGGTGTCATGATCTCTCTTGGTGTAGCTTTATTGATTATCTTCCTCATCGGCGATCCGTTCAAAGGTCTTATTATTTCTCAGGCGGTACTAAGTATGCAATTACCGATAACGGTTTTCCTACAAGTGCGGTTAACTTCTTCAAAGGAAGTGATGGGTAAGTACGTAAATTCTGTTTTCACTAAGTATCTGCTATATGGGATAGCTATCATTGTCACTCTGCTCAATATATTGTTATTGGCGAGTTTTTTCGTGAATGTCAAAATATAGCAGAAATAAGAATTGTGTCTTTATCTTCAAATAATTATCTTTAGCCTCTCATTATAAAGAATATTGAAATGAAAAATAGTATTGTTATTTTAATCATTGCTGTCCTGTTGCTGTCCTCATCATGTGGTTCAAAAACCAAGAAGGAGAATGCTGAAACACAGAATACCGAAACGACAAAAACAGACGCACCATCATCAAAACTGGTGGAACTGGCAGCCAAAATGAACAAAGACATGCCGCAGGTATTTCCGGGTGGGATACGGGTAGATAAAGTAGAAGCTGTCTCAAAAACAGAGTTTAAATACTATTATACATTCACGCAGGATCCGATAGTATCTGTTGAAGAATTTGAGCGAGCTACCAAACCAATGCTTTCGATGGCTATGCAGACAGCAAAAGGAGAAGAAGATATCGACTTGCTGAAAAAAAATAAAATGACGGTTATATATGCTTATTACAAGATGGATAAAAGCCTGTTTGCCGAAGTAAAATTGGAACCAAAAGATTATATCAAGAAATAGGGTGTTTCTTCATGTTTTTATTTTGAAATTATCTATAATAAATCAATGGCCTGATGTGCTAATATGCCGATGTGTCAATGAATATAATTAGCAAAATAATGAGAGATATTTGAATAATAAGTAAAGTGTTACTTATGTTACTTTTTATTTAAAATATCTGGGCATACTGTAGGGGTCGAACATTTTCGACCCGAAATAACAAAGAGTCTGCGGGCGGATGATAATCCGCCCCTACAGGCAAAGCCACAAATTCATTGTTAACTGTAGAAGTTTGTAACCTTTTAGTTAAAATTGAAGTTTTGAAATTGATTTGTATAATATAAAATTGAAGATATGATTAAACACATTGTAATGTGGAAGCTGAAAGAGGAAGCTCACGGGAATGATAAAGCCGCGAATGCCAAACTGATAAAGGAGAAACTGGAAGCATTATCAGGAAAGATAGACGGTTTGCTGAGAATAGAAGCAGGTATAGATTTTCTGGGCGGAGGCAATTTTGATGTGGTGCTTTACTCCGAACTGTCATCTAGGGAGAACTTGGACGTTTATCAGAATCATCCGTTACATCAAGCTATATTACCTTTCATCCGTGAGGCTGTGATGGATAGGAAAGCGGTAGATTACGAAATCTAGGAATATATGATAGAGGATACGCTTAGAGATATGCGCCGCCGTTGCCGGTTGGCAATGAATGGTATTGTGTCTACGAGTATGCGCCATAGAGGGATTGCATATAAGATAAACTTCGGATTGACGATACAGCAAATTAAAGACTTAGCCGGGAACTATATCCCAGACAAAGACTTAGCGGAAAGGTTATGGAAAGAAGATACCCGTGAGCTTAAAATACTGGCAACATTGCTATATCCCCCATCAGCATTTGATAAGGGGAAAGCGAACGAATGGATAAAAGGCATATCCAATCAGGAAGTCAGGGAGCAGGTATCTATAAATCTATTCCAGAACCTGCCTTATGCAAGTGAGTTGGTCGAAGAATGGAGCAGTAATACAGAAGAAGAAATACGCACTACGGCCTATTGGCTGCTGGCAAGACTGTTTATTGCAAAGAAGATCACTAGCTTCTCTGTTGATCAGGTTCCATATATTTGGGAAGATGTTATAGCCGAAAACATGTTTCTGAGAAATGCCGCTCTGCTCGCCCTGAGGCACTTGGGCAGACAATCGGAACATGTGGCTAAGTCAATATTGGAAAAGATAGAAAGCTATAAAGATGACAGGAATCTGATAAAGAAAGAAGCATATGACAGCCTTGCTTTTGAGTTTGAATACTATTTCGAACCCTGATCTTTCTTTTCTATTTAATTAAAGACAACCGTCCGTAATTTCTAATGATTTTCTTTAGAAATAGAAGAAAAAGAAGTAATTTTGTGCTTCAATTCCGACAAACGAAAAAAATAGATATATTATTCATTTTTAAATCAATAAAAACAATGAGAATCGAGAAAATTTTCGCACGTGAAATCTTGGATTCAAGAGGTAATCCTACTATCGAAGTTGATGTAACATTGGAATGCGGAATCGTAGGCCGTGCAGCTGTACCTTCAGGTGCATCTACAGGTGAAAACGAAGCGCTTGAACTACGCGACGGAGATAAGAAACGCTATTTAGGCAAAGGTGTTCTTAAGGCTGTAGACAACGTAAATACAATAATTGCACCGGCTCTTGAAGGCGAGTCTTCTCTTGATCAAAGAGGTGTTGACCAGAAAATGATTGATCTTGACGGAACAAAAACAAAATCGAAACTTGGTGCCAATGCTCTATTAGGTGTTTCTCTTGCTGTAGCTAAAGCTGCTGCAAACTACCTTGAGATGCCGCTTTACCGTTATATCGGCGGAACTAACACATATACACTTCCTGTACCGATGATGAATATCATCAACGGGGGATCACACTCTGATGCTCCTATTGCATTCCAGGAATTCATGATCCGTCCGGTTGGTGCTGCTTCTTTCAAGGAAGGTTTGCGTTGCGGTGCCGAAATTTTCCACGCATTGAAGAAAGAATTCCACGACAGAGGTCTTAGTACTGCTGTAGGTGATGAAGGAGGTTTTGCTCCTACATTGAACGGAACAGAAGATGCACTTGAGTCAATCCTTAAAGCTATCAAAGCTGCAGGATATGAGCCAGGTAAAGATGTGACTATCGCTCTTGACTGCGCTGCTTCCGAATTTTATAAAGATGGTGTTTATGACTATTCTAAATTTGAAGGTCCTAACGGAGCTAAACGTACATCTGCCGAGCAAGTAGAATTCTTAGCAAGCCTAGCTGCTAAATATCCAATCGACTCTATCGAAGATGGTATGCATGAAGCAGACTGGGATGGATGGAAAATGCTTACTGACAAACTTGGAGATAAAATCCAATTGGTAGGTGACGACTTGTTTGTAACTAATGTTGATTTCTTGAAAAAAGGTATCGAAACAGGTTGTGCTAACTCTATCCTTATCAAAGTAAACCAAATCGGTTCGCTTTCTGAAACTTTGGATGCTATCGAAATGGCTCACCGTGCAGGTTACACCAGCGTAACTTCTCACCGTTCGGGTGAAACAGAAGATGCTACTATCGCCGACATCGCTGTAGCTACAAACTCAGGACAGATCAAAACAGGTTCATTGAGCCGTTCAGACCGTATGGCTAAATACAACCAATTGCTTCGTATCGAAGAAGAACTGGGAGCTAAAGCTGTTTATGGCTGGAAGAAAGTTCAAAGAGTGAAATAAGGGATTAGAACTTATTCAGTATAATAAAAAGAGCAACAGTTTAAACCTGTTGCTCTTTTCCTTTTATATATCTTCTATATTATTATCTTCTCATATTAGGCATTTTACCACCTTTCATTTGTGTCATCATCTTCATCATCTTACGGGTTTCGTCAAACTGCTTGATGAGCTTATTCACTTCCTGAATAGATGTTCCGCTACCTTGGGCAATACGCTGACGGCGGCTACCATTTAATATCTCAGGATTAGTCCTTTCTGCCGGGGTCATTGAATAGATAATAGCTTCGATACTCTTGAATGCATCATCATCAATATCCAGGTCTTTAATGGCTTTACCTACACCGGGAATCATCGATGCCAGATCTTTCAGGTTACCCATCTTCTTGATTTGCTGAATCTGTCCTATGAAGTCATTAAAATCGAACTGGTTCTTAGCTATTTTCTTTTGCAGGCGGCGAGCTTCCTCTTCGTCATATTGTTCCTGCGCACGTTCAACAAGAGAAACGATATCACCCATCCCCAGGATACGGTCAGCCATACGTTCCGGGTGGAATACATCCAATGCATCCATCTTTTCTCCTGTTCCCACAAACTTGATCGGCTTGTCAACAACAGAACGGATAGAAAGGGCGGCACCACCACGGGTGTCACCGTCAAGCTTGGTAAGAACAACCCCGTCAAAGTTCAGCCTGTCGTTAAATTCCTTAGCGGTATTCACAGCATCCTGCCCGGTCATGGAATCGACCACGAATAGTATTTCGTCAGGCTTCACAGCATCTTTAATAGCTGTGATTTCCTTCATCATCTCTTCATCGATAGCCAAACGCCCTGCGGTGTCTATGATGACAAGGTCATTGCCATTTTGCTTAGCCTGCTTAATTGCATTTTGAGCTATTTGTATCGGGTTCTTATTTCCTTCTTCAAAATAAACGGGAACTTCTATTTGCTCCCCAAGTATTTTCAACTGCTCAATAGCAGCCGGACGATATATGTCCCCTGCTACAAGTAACGGATTTCTCCCCCGTTTGCTTTTCAGCATTTTGGCCAGCTTTCCGGAGAAAGTGGTTTTACCTGAACCCTGAAGTCCCGACATCAATATAATTGCAGGCGAGCTTTTCAGATTGATATCAGTAGCGGTTCCCCCCATCAATGTGGCTAGTTCGTCATGGACGATCTTTACCATCAATTGTTGCGGCTTCACAGCTGAGAGCACATTCTGTCCTAAAGCCTTTTCTTTTACGGTTTCGGTAAACTGTTTAGCTGTCTTGTAGTTTACGTCAGCATCCAATAATGCGCGACGCACTTCTTTCAGCGTTTCTGCCACATTGATTTCGGTGATCTTACCTTCACCTTTCAGTATTTTAAACGAGCGTTCTAATCTGTTGCTTAAGCTTTCAAACATGGTTTCACTTTGTTATCAGGTACAATCACCTGTTTATTATATTATATTTCTTTATTTCAAACGAACTTTAATGTCCTATATATACGGGTGCACAAAGATATAAACTTTTGGAATAAAGAGAAAAGCGCTTTTTACTTTTCTTTCATAAAGTGTCATTAAACAAAAAAGTCTTACAATCATATGATGTAAAACTTTTTGTATATGGATTGAAGAAGGCTCTTATTTAGCTTCTCCCGATTGCATTAGTTTAGCTTCCTCAATATATCGCTCTGCTTCTCCTGCTAAAGGTGATTGCACATATTGATTTTTGATAGTAGTAAAAGTTTCTATTACTTTATCATACTTACCCTGAGCCCTGTATATCAATCCGGCTTTCTTGTACAGAATAGGACTTTGAGATATATTATCAACCCCTTTTGCAGCTTTGATGTAATATGAAACTGCCTCATCCGATTTACCTGTATTATCCAGACAGTCGCCAATCGTTCCGTTTACAAGCTGAGATAGTATTTTATCACCACTGTTATAGCTTTTCAGGTAATCGAGTGCTTTCTCATAATTACCCATATTTGCATAACCGATTCCGGCATATAATTTAGCCAGCTTTCCTGTTTTTGTAGAACCGTATTGGTCGATGATAGATTCAAAGCCTACATAACCCGCGGCATCGCCAAAGATAGCCAGAGAATCCTGTCCCATACGGTAATATTGCTCTCCTTTGAACAGTGCTGCCTGAGCCTCTTCATTTTTAGGCTCCAGATAAAATTGCTGGTATGCCAAATAGCCGCATACAATCAAAACCACAACTCCGATTCCTATTAAAAGTTGTTTTTGATATTTTTCGATGAAGTGTTCTGATTCGTGAACTGCGGCATCAATCTTTTCCCAGTCCTTTTCCTCACGCAATTCAGCTTGTTTCTTTTTAGAAGACATTGTATTAAATGATATTTTTTAGTTTAGTATCAAAATTAGCAGCGACAAAAATAGCTGTTTTATCCTTATAAATAAAATCTTAGCTGTATTTTTTTTATTCGGTATAGAATTTTACCAATTGCTCAATGGCTTGCTGGCATGCAGGGCAGAAATCCTTGCAGAAATTTGTCTTCATCCGACAGTCGACAGCAGGACGGTAAATCCCCTTTGAGGAATAACCTGCACCCTCGAAAACACCAATACTATACTTGCTTGCTTGTTGTATATCAGTAGGAACAGGCGTATTTGGAGCAAGTAGTGATTTCCACTTCGAATCAAAATCGATTAATGTTGTAATGTTCGGCTCCCAAGGTTCTACATCATGGGTATAGGTATTATCCAAAACATCACTTTCATAATAATATTCGTCTGCCAGACCTGCGAAACTATGTCCGAACTCATGTACTACCACTGGTCTGAAATCGGGATGACCTATTGTGGTCAAGGTATATGAGTTGAATATTCCTCCACCTCCATATACATCAGTGTTGGCAAGAATTATTATATGGGCATAAGGTATTCCGGCAATGGCATCATGCATATCCTTCACATGACTGGTTGTAAGATATCTGTCGGAATAGAATGTATCGAAATGTGAACTAAATGCGGTTTGCTTCCAGTCATTTCCGCGTGGTACACTTACACCCGAATCTTCGGATATGGTTTCTATTGCATAAAAGTTAAATTTATCTTTCAGGTTACTAAACGGGGAATGGCTGAATATAGCCTCACAAGTTATTTTCGCATGATTCCTGAATTTATCCATTTCTGCGGCCGTATATCCTTCTGCAAGAATGGCAACATTAATAGAACCCCCAACCTGGCCACCTTGATGTATAACTGAGTATGCAGGGATATTCTTTAATCCTTTCTTTTTTATCAGGATATCCTGCGGATCTACGATGTGTGTTATAGCAGTGTTATAGTTTCCTTTCCTGTCTCTAAGTGAGACTTCTATCTGCACTCTTGTTTTAGGAAAGGGGATAAGGAATGAGTTTTCGAAGCTTTTCTTTATATTTTCAGCTTCGGGGATAGTTATCCATTCCTGAAAGAGAGTGCTGAAAGCTTCCATATAGATACATTCTTTACTTTCAACATCCGTAACTTTTATTTGCCCATTACCCCTCCAATGCAATTGGGAAAGATTGTGTCTTCGCCCTGCCCATTGAGGTAATTGGTTTAACTGATCTAAATATACAGTTTGTTGCTGATGATCTCCTGAGAAAGTATAGTCCAACCGCAGAGTTTTATTAATAAAGTATTTATCAAATTCCTGAGCCGAAACTCCGGTCAGAAACATAAAAAAGGATAGGATAAGGATAAAATGCTTCATAATCAGATGTTGTTATATGAATTATGTTTTTTTGTGAAATCAGATATATCCACCCGGCATAAAAAACCGTTAAGCTAAATAAACCGGAGTTGTAACAAAGATATAAAAATATAGATAAAAACAGGTGATGCATTAAATGTTTATCGATGTGATTTCCAGAGAAAGAATAGAAAAATTTAAACTTTTTTTGGTTTTTCATATTATGCTTTCATGTATAATTGATTAGCTTTGCATCCGAATATATAAAGTATGAGGTCTTTATAGATGAGAAAAGTTCGCATCTTAACTTACATTTTCTTATGTATATTGTTTTCTGTGTCCTTTCTGGGTGCAGGCTACTCTCATATAAAACATGATTTATACTTCTTGTCAGTAAATGATACGATTCCTCCGGGTATCCCCGACTCGCTTGGTATAAGATCAGATTCGGCAAACCTGGCTAATGACAGCCTACCCAAAGACTCAGTCAAACGGAATCCAAATGCGCTGGATGCAATAGTAGATTACAATTCGACTGACTCTATAGCTCTTACTGCCGATAATTGGGCTTATCTTTATGGTGGCGGAGAAGTGAAATACGGAGATCTGTCTCTTAAAGGACAGGAAATCTCCATGAACACAGATAGCAGTCTCGTATATGCTACATTTGGGTTGGACTCGGTGGGCAAGGAATTCGGGTTTCCGGTTTTCTCGGACAGGGGTACTGATCTGGAATCTAAAACAATGAAGTACAACTTCAAAACAAGAAAAGGTTATACCACAACAAGCGTTACTACACAAGGTGAAGGATATATAATTGCAGGACAGGCAAAGAAGAATGAGGACAATTCGTTCTTTATGCGAGATGGTAAATATACCACCTGCCAAGACCATGAACATCCCCACTTTTATCTGGCTCTGACAAAAGCGAAGGTTAAGCCAAGGGAAAATGTAGTTACAGGCCCGGCATATCTGGTTATTGAAGGCTTGCCACTTCCATTAGGCTTACCATTTGGTTTCTTCCCCTTTTCGGAGAAATATTCATCTGGGGTTATCATGCCTTCCCATGGAGATGAGATGGACAGGGGTTTTAACCTGCGGGATGGAGGATATTATTTTGCGATCAACGACTATGTGGATTTGGCACTTACAGGGGATATTTACACAAAAGGTTCATGGGGAATAAAGGCTACATCGAATTACCGCAAGCGGTATAAATATTCAGGTAATTTTAATTTCAATTATCTCTTTAATAAATACGGGGAAAAGGATGTGGATTATCAGGAAAGTAAAGACCTCGCCATTAACTGGTCGCATCAACAAGACCCGAAGGCCAATATGTTCAGAACACTTTCGGCCAGCGTAGAGTTCTCTACAAGTTCCTATAACCGGAATAGTCTGGACACAAGATACGTACCCAGGGGAACCGATAATACAAAAAGTTCCAGTGTAAGTTTAACTCAAAAAATCCCTAATTCGCCGTGGAGTTTATCTGCTTCGATGAATATTGCACAACGAACCAGTGACTCTTCTATTTCAATGACCCTACCAAACCTGATGGTTACAATGTCTCGCGTCTACCCGTTCAAAAGGAAAGAAGCTGTAGGTTCAGATAAATGGTATGAAAAAATTCAGTTAAGTTATTCGGGTGAATTTAGGAACAGTATAGATACTAAAGAAGACGAACTGCTTAAGTCCAGCCTGGTAAAAGACTGGAAAAATGCAATGAAGCACACCGTTCCGGTCTCAGCTACATTTACTGTATTCGATTATCTTAACATCACCCCTTCATTCAACTATAATGAACGTTGGTACACATCACAGATAGAACAACGATGGGATCCTATAAGGGCAACCCATGTTATTTCCGACACGACTTATTCATTCAAGAGAGTATATGACTTTAGTACTGCCCTAACTTTCCAAACGAAACTCTATGGTATGTACGAACCTTTATTTTTTGCAAAAAGTACACGGATACGCCATGTATTTACTCCTAGTATAAGTTTCAGTTATACACCCGATTTCAGCGATCCGTTCTGGGGCTTTTATGAGAGATACAACTATTTTGATTCATACGGAGAACAACAAGAAATGGTGTATTCTCCATGGAGGACAGGAATGTTCGGTACGGCTCCATCTCAGGCTTCAGGGAATATCAATTTCTCTTTCGAGAACAACCTCGAAATGAAAACTCCTTCTCAAAGTGATTCTACAGGTTATAAGAAGATAAGCCTGATAGACAATTTTGGCGTTCGTTTTAGCCATAATCTCATGGCCGATTCACTAAAGTGGAGTGATATATCGACAGGCATGCGTTTAAAGTTTAGCCAGTCATTTGTAGTCAATATCAGTGCTACTTTCGATCCATACATGTATACCTATGATGAAAAAAGAAGGCAGCCTGTAAAGATCGACAAACTACGCATCAGTAACGGGAAAGGTTTTGGCCGCCTGAAGAGTACAGGTTATTCTATTTCGCCTTCTATCAATCAGGATACCTTCAAGAAATGGTTTGGAGGAGGTGATGAAAAGGACAAGAAAAATGACACGGCGCAACTTGACGCTTACGGGAATCCTATCGAGCCGGCAAAAACCGAAGATTCGGAAAGTAAACAAAGCAGTTTGCTGGGAGGCACCTTGGATGACAAAGAATATGATGAAGATGGCTATGTGAAAAATGATATAAAATGGAACTTGGGAATTAGTTTCTCAATGAATTACGGATATGGCAGTTTTGACCCGAGCAAAAACGAATATCGTGGAACTCTGCGCAAAAGTTTGAGTTTGAACGGAAGTATTCAGCCAACCCGCAACTGGAACTTCAATTTTAATTCCAGTTACGACTTCGATGCTAAGAAAATCTCTTACCTGAGTTGCAATCTTACCCGTGACTTACACTGCTGGTCTATTTCTGCCAGCTTTAATCCGGTAGGGCCATATAAGTCTTATTATGTATCATTGCGAGCCAGTTCATCTCTGTTGCAAGACCTGAAATACGAACAACGTGGACGCTCTTCTTCTTATGATCCTAATTGGGATTAAATAATTCTTGTTGTTTATCATTTTATTCCTGCTATTCTTTGCATCTTTGTAAGGATATTTTGTTGTACTTTTACGATTGATGGATAATATTGCCAACAAACTTTCAATCATTTTTTCTTCAAGGATTCTATTAATTATAGTTTTTGCCCTGATCTTTATCTCTATTTATCTCTTAAATATAGCTTATCCATTATTTGCCGAAGACTGGGATTACAGTTTTATCTGGACTCCGACTTTCGACTCTCCCGTAAGGATCTCGGGTATAGATGATATATTGACATCACAATACAATCACTATATGTTTTGGGGAGGGAGAACTATAAACCATATTATAGCGCAAGCTTTATTGATGATCAGCCCATTCTGGCATGACTTGTTGAATAGCTTAATTTATCTATTGTTTGTCTTTTTAATATATTCGATCTCTAATTTTGGCAAAAAAGTGAATGTTGCTTTTCTTCTCTTAATAGCAATCGCTTTATGGTTTAGTCTACCCAATTTTACAAGCACCACATTATGGATAACATATAGTTCCAATTATCTATGGAGCACCACAATCATACTGCTTTTCATATATCCCTATTACAATTCCTATATTAATAAAAAGGCTCGTAACAATACGTTTCTACCCATTGCTATCTTCTTTGGGGGAATAGCCTGTGGCTGGACTAATGAGAATATGGCTGTCGCTCTGGTCTCATTTCTTCTTATTATACTTTTCCTATATAAGTACGAAAAACAAGATATTCCAAAGTGGGCTGTCTGGGGATTAGCAGGAGTGACAATCGGTTGTCTTTTCCTGTTTCTGGCACCGGGAAATTACATCCGTATGGAGAACTCGTTATCTGTCCCCATATCGCAACGATTGTTTATATTCTGTAAAAACTATTATTACCATATGCTGGCGGCATCAGTTATTTATGGCTTGTTGTTTATCATAAATATTAAAACAGGTAAAAGAGATACAACCAGGACAAAAGCTTCTTTAGCTTTTTTCATTGCTGCCCATATTGGTTTTCTGGTTATGATTGTACCTCCCGAATTTACTCCAAGAACATTATTCGGACCGGTTTCGTTTCTTATAATAGCTAATGGCATTTTATTATCGAATATAGACATACTTAAAGAAAAGAAGTATGAATTATTGTTATTTTCGTTTGTTATTTTATTATCGATTCCTTTCTTTGTATCTTATATAGATAAATTGAAATACACCAGATACTTAAAAGATCTCTGGCATCAACGGGAGGTCTTTGTATACGAACAGAAAGCAAAAGGTATAATGGATATTACGTTCAATGATAAACAACTATTTCACAAGGATTTTATACTATATAGGATATCCGATTCGCCTGATGCATGGATAAATAAAGTATATGCCAGATATTACGGAATTAAATCAATAAAATTACCATATCATGAATAAAAAGAAATCACCGCACAAAGCGGACAAAAGGAAGAATAAAAAAGATATAACACATTCTATAGTCAACTTCTTTAACAATCATTCGGGCGACTCATTCAGTCTGAAACAAGTTGCTGAAAAACTAGGGATGAAAAAAGCATCCGAGAAGCAGCTCCTCTCCAATATTGTATTTGAACTGCTCGAAGAAGCTTTTGTTATCGAAACAACCCGGGGCAAATTCAAGTCAAACAACAGGGGATTATTCCTTGAGGGAGTCTTCGAAAGAAGAAGTAATGGCAAGAATTTCTTCGTAGCCGATGGAGATGATGAACATTCTCACATATTCATTGCCGAACGTAATTCTGCCCATGCGATGAATGGCGACAGGGTAAAAATACAGATGCTGGCTAAGCGTAAAGGATATGACTCGGAGGGAGAAGTAGTTGAGATATTAGAAAGAAAACAAAATACATTTGTCGGGACATTAGATGTGCAAAAGCAATTTGCTTTTCTGGTAATGGATAGTAAGATCCTTGCAAATGATATCTTTATCCCAAAGGAGAAACTGAAAGGAGGAAAGGATGGAGACAAGGCACTTGTGGAAATAATAGAATGGCCGCAGCGAGCTAAAAATCCAATAGGAAAGGTAATAGATATCTTGGGACAAACGGGTAACAATGATACTGAAATGAATGCCATCCTTGCCGAATATGGGCTTCCTTACAAATATCCCGAAAAGGTAGAAGCTGCAGCCAACAAAATCTCAGAAGTAATTACAAATGAAGAAATAGCAAAACGCGAAGATATGCGGGGCACCACCACTTTCACTATCGACCCACGCGATGCAAAGGACTTCGATGATGCCCTATCTGTTAAGCACCTTAAGAATGGGAGATGGGAAATCGGGGTACATATTGCCGATGTGACTCATTATGTACAAGAGGGCGATATTATAGACAAAGAGGGGGAAAGCCGTGCTACATCTATTTATCTTGTGGATAGAACTATCCCGATGTTACCAGAGAAACTCAGTAACGAACTGTGTTCCCTGCGCCCAAATGAGGATAAGTTGTGTTATTCTGTAATATTCGAAATAGATGATGAGGCCAATATCAAAAAACATCGTATTGCCCGAACAGTTATTCATTCCGACAGGCGGTTTACCTATGAAGAAGCTCAGAATATAATAGAGACAGGAGAGGGAGACTTCAAAGAAGAAATATTGAAACTAAATGACCTTGCTAAAAAATTAAGAGATAAACGTTTCGATAATGGAGCTATTGCATTCGATCGTCACGAAGTCCGGTTCGAAATAGATGAAAACGGTAAGCCTTTGGGTGTATATTTCAAATATGCAAAGGAATCTAACAAGCTTATAGAAGAATTCATGCTGTTGGCTAATCGCACTATAGCCGAGTTTGTAGGCAATGTACCAAAGAACAAGAAAGCCAAAACATTTGTATACCGCATACATGATTTGCCCAACAACGAAAAGATGGAAAATCTTTCCGAATTTATACGCCGTTTCGGTTATAAGATAAAAGTAGACGGAACGAAGACAAACGTGTCGAAGTCAATAAATCATCTGTTGGATGAAGTAAGTGGCAAACCGGAAGAAAACCTTATAGCTACAATCGCTATACGGGCAATGGCCAAGGCTATCTACTCTACTACAAATATTGGGCATTATGGGCTGGCATTTGAGTATTATACCCATTTTACTTCGCCTATACGGCGGTATCCTGACATGATGGTTCACCGTTTACTTACCCGCTATCTGGATGGCGGAAGAAGTGTGAATAAAGTATTATATGAAGGTAAATGCGATCATTGTTCTGATATGGAGCAACTGGCAGCAACCGCAGAACGGGCTTCTATCAAATACAAACAGGTGGAATATATGTCTGATAAGCTGGGAATGGTATTCGATGCTGTTATATCAGGGATAACTGAATGGGGCGTCTATGCAGAAATCAATGAGAATAAATGCGAGGGGATGATACCTATCAGAGATTTGGACGACGACTTCTATGAATTTGATGAGAAAAATTATTGTCTACGGGGACGCCGCACCAAACGTACATATAGTTTGGGTGATCCATTGAAGATAAAGGTAGCTAAGGCTAATCTCGAACGTAAGCAATTGGATTTTGCCTTAGTTGAAGAATAAAGAAGTTCTACTACACATAAACAAAGAGGAGTTGTTCTATAATAGAACAACTCCTTTCTTATTTTCATACAAGGCTTACTTTTTCAGAATAAGCCTCGTCTTATTTCTTAGTCTACAGGTACTTCAAAAGCATCTCCGGCATCGACAACACGCCCTACGCCATTGATTTCAAGGAATGATGTTCCTTTACCTTCGCCAAACGATCCGCTAAGATAAGCAACCGTATCTTCTTTTCTGATCAAGCCCTTATCAAGTAATCCGTTAAGAGCTTTCAGGAAATATTGCTTATGCTGGTGAGTAGTATATCCTGTCGATTCCTGATATCTTGCATTGATGCCATAGCATACAGATAACTGACGAGCTATCTCTTCGCTACAACACATTGCATAAACAGGACAGCGGCTACGGAAAGCAGCAATTGTACGGGCTGTACGTCCTGTGTAGCTATCGGTGATAATAGCAGTAAGTCCTAATTGTGTCGCAGCTTTAACGGCTTGTTTTGACAAGAAAGAAGTTGTATCGTATTCCTCATCTTTGAAAGGTACAGGAATAGCCTTTTCGTCAAGTTTAGATTGTTCTGTAGTAGCACAAATCTGAGCCATAGCTTTTACTGCTTCCAACGGATATTTACCGTACGCAGTTTCTCCACTTAACATCACGGCATCAGTACCATAATAAACAGCATTCGCAATATCTGTTACTTCTGCACGTGTTGGACGTGGATTTTCAATCATTGTATGCAACATCTGAGTGGCAACAATAACAGGTTTTTTATATTCAACCGCCTTACGGATAAGTAAACGCTGGATAGCTGGGATATTTTCCTGTGGCACTTCGATACCTAAATCACCACGTGCTACCATTACACCGTATGCTGTCTGATATATTTCGTCTATATTGTCAACACCTTCCTGATTTTCTATCTTAGCGATGATCTTGATCGGGCTATTGTATTCGTCCAGAATCTTTTGTACATCCAGTACATCTTGTTTATGTCTTACAAACGAGTGAGCAATGAAGTCAGCCTTGTTTTCAATAGCAATTTCAATGCTTCTTCTGTCTTTTGCTGTAATAGAAGGCAAGTTAACGCTTACACCCGGGATATTCACACTTTTGCGACTACCGATTGTACCATCATTCTGAACCTCGCAAAGCAAATAATCCGCAGTCTTGTCAATTACTTTCAAGCCTGTTTCACCATCGTCGATCAGAAGCATGCTGCCAACCGGCACATCTTTTACGATACTTGGATAAGAAACAGATACTTGTTCCGGTGTAGAAAGTGTATTCAAATCTCCGATAACTTTCAGTTTATCTCCTGTTTTAACGACAATCTTTTCGCCGGTGGCAGTAGCAGTAGTACGTATTTCAGGGCCTTTAGTATCCATCATAATACCAATGAGGCTCGATACAGCACGTACATTTGTCATTACTTTCACAAAACCTTCTTCGGTCATGTGCGCAGAGTTCATTCTAACAACATTGATTCCCGCCTCATAAAGAGACTTAACAAAATCAACATCACAACGCATGTCTGAAATTGTAGCTACAATTTTCGTTTTCTTCTGAATCATAAATGGAAATTTGTTTAATATATAAGTTTATAAAATTTACAATTACTACACTTCTTTCTGCTTTAGAAAGAACTCGATGCCCAGATTGTATGACAATAACCCCAAGCCGACAACCGACCCTTTACATGCTGCCGCTATCATCGACTTATGACGAAATTCTTCGCGGGAATGAATGTTTGATATATGCACTTCAATGACCGGAACGGTAACCGCCTTTATCGCATCATGTAATGCAATGGATGTGTGTGTGTATGCTCCTGCATTCAGTATAATACCATCATATGAAAATCCAACCTCATGAATCTTATCAATGATTGCCCCTTCATGATTTGACTGAAAATAGGACAACTCACAGTCCTTGTAGATATGCTGCAAATGAGCAAAATACTCTTCAAAGGAACTGTTCCCGTAGATGTCAGGCTCGCGCTTCCCCAGCAAATTCAAATTCGGACCGTTTATTATCTGTATTTTCATATTTATCAGCTATTTAAGACTGATTCAGGGGTTTTTCCCATCGTAGGCACAAAAGTACTATTTTTATTTCTATTCTATCTGTTTTTAAACATACTAATTAATCAATTAAAAACCTTTTTTTAGAATGGTTAACTATCATTTTTACCCTTCTATAGCAATTTGCTATCCCGACAAAACAAAATGGAGCATCATGTAAATTATACAGATGCTTCCTATCCAAACTTAAAACCTGTTTATATCTAAAACGTTAATTTAAGGCTTGTATAATATCATTCTTTAAATCTTCTACATCTTCTAATCCAACAGATAACCTCAACAGATTATCTTCTATATCCATGATCATTTTCATTTCCGGACTAAAAGTACCATAGATCGTAGACTCAGGATGTATAATAAGCGACTTATTATCAAAAAGATTAGTAGCCCTTCTTATAATTTGAAGTTTATCCATAAAGCGGTAGCAGGATTCCTTATCCTTTAGGTTGAAAGTCAGCATTGCCCCCGGATTACCTATAAACAATTCATCTGACAGCTTCTTATATGGAGAACCCGACAACTTGGGATAACTTGTCTTTATTACCTTCTTGTTATCGGATAAAAACAGTGCCAGCTCATGAGTCGATGCAGACATCTTCTCGAAGCGCAATTGCAACGACTCCATACCTAAAGTCTGTAAGTAAGCTGTTTCAGGATCCATTGCTGCTCCTATGTTCCGGGCAATTTCCCGTTTCAACTTGAACATAAACTGTGACATATACTGTGTGCGTTTCGCCATTTGAAGCCTTTTGTTATGTTGCCAGTCGAATGTTCCGTAATCTAGTATAGCTCCTCCGATACTTGTCGCTCCTCCCGAGATATACTTAGTAGTAGAAACCACTTCAATGTCAACTCCGGCTTTCCGTGCATCGAAACCGCACCAGGGCACAACCGTTGTATCTACAATCATTGGGATATTTCTTGCTTTCAACAGTCGCGATATTTCCGGCAGATTGGCGACTTCTAGATGCGGATTGGTTATCAACTCACAAAAGAAACCACAGGTATTCTCATCGATAGCAGATGTTATTTCTTCAATATCATTCACATCCACAAAACGAACCTCAACCCCGAAAGCCTCAAGCGTGAACTTGAATAATGAGAAAGTATTCCCAAATAAATGAGGAGAAGTCACAATATTGCTGCCTGCATAGGCTATTGTCAGAAAAGTATTTGATATAGCAGCCATACCAGAAGCAAGCATCATCACATTGTCGGCTCCCGAAGCAGCTTTGATCTTTCGTTCCAGATTTTCTACCGACGGATTTGTGATCCGTGTATAAGTATGCGATGCTATATCTTCTTTGTATTGGAATGCTGCTGCTATGCTTTCCGAGTCGGGAAACTCGAAAGCGGCATTTCTATATATTGGCATGGAAATAGCTCCATGAACATCCTGTTTATTGAACTTTTCGTTTATAACCCGGGTAGAAAACCTCTTCTTGTGATCCATTATTTCTGACTATTAAAATATGGCTCAAAGGTAGAAAAGTCCTACAAGATAGAGATCAAACAATCAGAAAATCTTATTCCCAATATTTAAAAAAATGGTGAACAGGCCCGTGACCTTTTCCTATCTCATATTCAACTCCTGCTATAATAGCCTTATTCATGTAATCCTTCGCATGCCTGATAGCATCATTCAAGGGTAGTCCGTGGGCAAGGAATGCAGCAATAGCGGATGAAAAAGTACAACCCGTACCATGCGTATTCTTTGTATGGATTCGTCTGGAAATCAACTTAATAACCTCATCTGTTTCAGCATTATAAAACACATCTATCAGTTCTTCTTCGGTCAGATGTCCGGCCTTGAGAAGGACTGATACTTTCCCTCCGAATGAGAGGTCTTTTACGATAGCAGGCAATTCATTCTGGCTATGGATCTTCTTTCCAAGCAGGATCTCAGCCTCGGGGATATTGGGCGTAATAACCCTGACAAAGGGAATCAATTCGTTTTTCAAGGTTTCGATTGCTTCATCCTGCAAAAGCTTATCGCCCGATGTGGCAACCATAACCGGATCCAGGACTATGTTCTTTATATCATATTTCGATAAAGTCTCCTTTACCGACAATATCAGTTCCGAAGAATGAAGCATCCCTATCTTTATAGCATCCGCCCCTATATCATCCAGTACAGACTTTATTTGCCCCGACACAAATGGTACAGGTATAGGGTGAACGTCAGTTACACCTATCGTATTTTCATCTACAACAGCGACTATCACTGTTGCCCCATAGCAACCGCAAGCCGAAAATGTTTTTAAGTCTGCCTGTATGCCTGCCCCTCCACTGGGATCACTACCCGCAATAGACAGTGCAATTTTATAATGTTTCTTCATTCTCTCTTCTCTTTTTTAACTAAAAGGTAACAAAGGTAACAGATAATAGTTAATAATAAGTTTGTGGCTTTTTCTGTAGGGGCGAAACATCGTTCGACGAAGTGAATACGAGTCAATTATCATCCGCCCGAATACGAGAATACTATTTTTTTAAAAACGGGCGTAAAAGATATTACGCCCCTACAGCATGCCCAGATATTTTAACTAAAAAGTAACAGATGTAATACTTTTCCATCAATTTCTTCAAAGAACATTTTTCACTTTCAATTTTCCATTTTGGCTCCGCCGATTTATGCTTCGCTCCAATTCAACTTTCCATTGAATTACCTATAGATAAATTCAAAAAATATTCTTCACAGAACTTATACCACCCATTTCTCCAATCGCCAGGCACTATCCCAGAACAGCCATTCCATTTTCGAGCACATCACATATGCTTCTGTCATAGCTTTACGTTGTGCAGGTGTGCATTTATCGGCAAGTTCATCAGCAATGGCAATCGCCGTTTTAACCGATTGTTCAAATTCTTCTCCACCATAGGTATCTATCCACGACTGGTAAGGATTTTCACTTTTTGTCTGATTAGCCAATATGTAGTCGCCCACTTCCTTATATATCCAGAAGCAGGGCAATACTGCCGCCACGATCACTTCGGCGGGAGCGCCAGCCAATTGCCTCAGGAGGAAAGATGTATATAACAAACAACTTGGCGACATCTCCTGTTTAGCCGTGGCATCTATTTTGCTGATAAATGTTTCATGAAGGGCTTTTTCGACCTCCATACTATCAGCAGCAAAATGGATAAAAGCATCGATATGCTCAGGCTTATTTAGTCTGGAAGCTATCGCTGTCAGCACTTTGCCATAGTCGGCCAGATATAAAGCATCCTGCCGGATATAGAAAACAAACTTTTCGTTATCCAGTGTACCGTCAATAAGACCTTGAATAAATGGTAGTTCCAGTATTTTATTATATATCGGCCGGGCAGCTTCCCAAGCTTCTTCGCTCCATTTCATCCCAACCTGTTCTTGGTATGGTCGACCAAATTCCTAAGTTGTCGGGCAGAGTCCTGCGGATTTTCTGAAGACATAATAGCCGATACCACAGCAATACCTTCAGCTCCTGCCGAGATAATATCTGCCGCATTCTCTTTACTGATGCCTCCTATCGCCACACAGCGATGTCTGGTTATCTTCAGTATATCTTTTACTCCTCCCAGACCCAGTGCCTTTGATGTATCGGTTTTGGTAGGGGTATCAAATACCGGAGAGATAGCGATATAATCCACATCGAGGTTATTCGCCCTTTCGGCATCCATTACACTTTCTACCGAGAGTCCGATTATCTTGTCTTTTCCCAATAGCTTACGGGCGATATCGTAAGGAATATCATTCTGTCCTAAATGGATTCCTTCGGCGTTGCAAGCCAAGGCAACATCCAGCCTGTCGTTGATGATCAAAGGAACATTGTATGGCTTAATGTAGGCTTTGACCTTCATGGCCAGATCGTAAAATTCTCTCGTAGAAGCGTTTTTCTCCCTGAGTTGCACCATGGAAACTCCGCCTCTTACTGCTGCTTCAATTACCGATTTTAAAGGACGGTCTAAAGACAGCGACTGATCTGTAACCAGATACAGACTTAAATTGAAATTTGGCATAATTTATTGTTTAATGTTTGTCTTAATTGTGTCTCCGTTGAGGTTATAAAGTTCATCCAGAAAATTGACTTGCAAACTCCCGTTTCCGGACGATTTTGTTGCTGCTATTTCCCCTGCTATGCCCATAACAGCCATACCGTGGGTAGCTGCCTCCAATATATTGGGGTTAACAGCCGCAAATGTGGCCACCATAGCTGTAGCCGTGCAGCCCATTCCTGTCACACGCGCCATCATGGGATTGCCGTTTTTTACGGTTTTTATAGTTGTACCATCTGTGATATAATCGGTCTGCCCGCTGACGACAACTATAGCCCCGGTTTGTTTTGCCAGTGCTTTTGCCGAATCGAGGGCTGTATCCGATGAATCTGTGCTATCCACTCCCTTGGTTTTCTCAGCAGCATTGTACAGAGCCATTATTTCCGATGCATTAGCCCGGATGATACAAGGCTTACATTCTGCAATGATCTGCTTACAGACTGCGGTACGGTAAGGAGTTGCTCCTGCGCCTACAGGATCGAGTATCACAGGTATGCCTTTCGACAAGGCTGTCTTACCTGCTGCCAACATCGATTCTACCCATTGGGCATCCAGCGTGCCGATATTGATCACCAAAGCAGATGCAATACTTGCCATATCGGCTACTTCGTCTATCGCGTGAGCCATTACAGGGGAAGCCCCTATAGCCAGAAGTCCGTTAGCCGTATTATTCATCACCACATAGTTGGTTATATTATGTATAAGCGGCGACTGTTGGCGAACAGCATCCAAATCACGTAATAAAGACGGAATATCGATCATTTTTTCAAAATTTACCGAACAACTAAAAAGCCGCCTCACGATTAAACGAAACGGCCTAATATAATTTATATCCTAATTTACCATTTCCCTACGATGCCCATTACAGCATATCAGGTTCGAGGGTATAATCTCAGCTCTTTCTTTCAAAAGAACACCCCTAACAGTGATGCACAAACATACGAAAATATCTGTATAAATTATCTGATTAACGCGAATTATTTTAGACTTATAATTATAATCGACTGATAGTCATATCATATTATTTTTATAAGAGTTTATATTGAATAAGATTATATATCCTTTATTATCCGGGGTCCAGTTGCCTCCAGCTTTAGCCGGGGGGATCAGTTTGTAAAATAGTAAAAGGCTTTAGCCAAAATAGTTTCGACTAAAGTCCTTTTCCTGTGATATTAATTCTTCCCCGCCTTAAAAGGCAGGGCAACTAATACGCTTAAATATAATTCTTTATACTTTTATTGTATATAAAGCCTATAAGACTAAATTTATTTTGCCCTGCTCTTCAGTTCTTCTATTTGCTGATCTTTTTCTTTGAGAAGACGCTCGTAAAGCTCTTTTATATCTCCGATAGGATAATTATTAGTAGTAATATATTGCTCTCCTTGCTGCAATATTATATCCTTAGAGTTTTCAGCTCCATTTACTTCAATCTTAGAATCTTGCTGATTATATACATTCATAGCAGCCTCGGGCTCAAAACTTTTTAGAAAACCGACAGGCACGTCCAGTGCAGAAGCAAATTTATCCAGCAATTCATCTTCTATCTCTTCCTTTAGTTCCAGATCAGATACCCTGCTTTGGGAAAGATCGACTTTGAAGGCAAGCGTTTCCTGTGTCATATTCCGGAAGTTACGGGCTATCCGGATATTTCTGCCCTGGTGTACTCTTTTCTTATTTTCTGTTATAGCTTCCATCTTGTTTATCGTATATTACCAATGGATTGAACAATCATATCCTTTTCTAGTTTACCGCTAAATTAAGATATTTTACCGGTTCATCCGCCATAATTTATGGCATTCTTCCTTTTTTCGCTTCAAAAAACAATAAAATACTGATTATCAACAGATAAAATATCGGCTCCAAAAATATTTTATTTGCTTCTATCTGCTTATCATTGTAAATGATGAGAGAAGCTCATTTTTATTATCTGTTGTCATGCTGACGAAAGGAAGCATCTAAAGAAGGAGATCCTTCGTACCTTAGGATGACAATCAACGATCCCCTGCTCGCGCAGGCTTCCAGCCTGTGTGTTATGATAAATTAAAGATGCACACGGATGGGACGTCCGCACAAGCAGATCGCTTTGCGTCACTCGTGCTTTAGCCCAGCGTCCGTATGCTTGTAGGTTGGGGTACCCATACAGTGCAGACGGCGTAGAAAGTGGTGGGCGAAGCCGTTTACCACTTTCAGCCGACAAACTGCCAATGGGTCAACCGGAAAGTGGGACGCCAAAGCCCTTTTGGTTTCTTTTGCGGCTTTGGGCAAAAGAAATGCAAGGAATCAGAATGCCGAAGCCATAGCGGAGGGATTCGATGATTACGCGCAGGAAAAAATAATAGAAAATCAAAAGCAATAAAATGATTAAACAAAAAACAAAAGAATATCCTTATCTTTGCTTTGTCGCTTGCGGCAAGGTATAGATATTAGTAAAGGTTAAGCGTTTAGCTGTATTTTCGTGTCTACAAAAGTCGAAATTGTTCATACATCGAAAGCAGTAAAAAACGCCAATCCCGTCTTATTATATAGTATAGGGCGGGAGGCGTTTCCTGTTTATGTATGAGGGCTTCGACTCCCTGTGGACAGAACAGGTAAATGTCCTTCCGCTTCTTTTTTGTACAAACTATATAATATGCCGGACAACAACACAAAGAATAATCCTCCGCCTCCATCTGGTGATACAAGCGAAAACATTGATCAATGGCTTTCAGATATACAATCGGAAATTGAATGCGACAGCAGAACAGCCACAGCAATCGACAACTCCCTCACCCTCATTATGGAGAAGCATAAGGAGACCAAAGACATATTGAATTACCTGTACGAGAGCCTGAAAGATACCGATTATATAAAACACATCCGCAAGATAGACAGAGAACTGGGTATGATTCACGTATTATATCGGTCGGTCTTGCAGCAGCTAAACGAAAGCCAAAGCAGCGAATTGAAAGGTTTGTTCGCCGCATCTTTTCCCAAACAGCCGAAAACGAAAAGGACATCTGCACATTTACTTCAGAGGTTTCTCAGCAGATGGAGAAGTGGCAGGCATTCACTATAAGTCAGAGCGGGCGAATGTTTATTCGCCCCTACAACAATCTTTAAAAACGTATCAATTAATTATTATCAACCTATTTCTTTTCTTTTTCGTTCCACTTCGGGGTGTCGGTTCCTAACAGGTACTTCACAAAAAAGTCACGCCTTTTACGTTCGCCGTAGTTTTCCCCACCCGTATGGCGCACACCCGGCAGCATAACGAGTTCAAATTCTTTATTATGTTTTATCAGTTCGTCCGCAACCTGCAATGTACTCGCCGGATCTACATTATTGTCCAGTTCTCCCACAATCAGCATAAGATTGCCTTGCAACAGTTTGGCGTTAACTACATTCGAGCATTCTTCATATTCTTTACCAATAGGATAACCCATCCATTGCTCATTCCACCACATCTTATCCATGCGGTTATCATGGCATCCGCACGAAGCGACACCTACTTTATAAAAATCAGGGTGGAAAAGCAATGCGCCCATCGAGCTTTGTCCCCCTGCCGATCCGCCATAAATCCCTACCCGGCTGATGTCCATCTCTGGATATTTTTCTGCGGCGGCTTTCATCCATGCAATACGGTCGGGAAACCCGCCATCTTTCAGATTTTTCCAACAGACATCGAGGAATGCTTTCGAGCGGTTTGCCGTACCCATGCCATCTATCAGCACGGCTATAAAGCCCATTTCGGCAAGTCCGCTCGGCCAGTAGCTGATACCAAATGATTTAGGCACATGCGAATCGTGTGGCCCGGCGTAGATATATTCTATTACAGGGTATTTCTTGTCAGGGTCAAAATCGGACGGGCGAATGATCATCCCCCAGATATCCGTTTCCCCGTCACGTCCTTTGGCAGAAAAGACTTCCGGCATACGCCACCCTGTTTTTTCTGCTTCGGTGGTATCCGGCTGGTTATCCGGCTTGGTTATCACCTTTCCGTCTTTAGCTGAACGCAAAGCGACGACAGGAGGCATATCTACCCGTGAATAGTTATCCACAAAGCAGCTATAGTCTGATGAGAATGTCACATTATGGGTTGCATTCTCAGGGGTAAGCGGAGTGATTTTTCCATTGTCGATGTTCAGCGTATAGTATTTTTCCAGATAAGGGTCTTCCCCTTTATCCATCCCACATCCTTTGAATATCAGCATGCGTTTTTCTTCGTCTACATGCACTACCGATTTAACAATCCATTCGCCCTTTGTCAGTTGTTTTTTTACTTTTCCGGTTGGCGTGTCATAAAGATACAGGTGTCGCCATCCATCGCGTTCTGAAATCCAGAGCAGTTCATTTCCGTCTTTCATCCAGTGCTGATACAGATTGTTGTAGTAGACAAATGTCGGACTCTCTTCTTTTACTACAGCCCTTAACTCTCCTGTGGAAACATCCCCTGCATAAACAAAATATTGCTGATGCCCCCGTTTGTTGAAGTTGAACGTAAAATAGTTGCTGTCCTTATCCCATCTCACTCTATTTAAGTCGTATTGAGCCTCTACATCAGGGACATTGAATGGTATGCTTTTCTTTTCATCTACTAAGAATACAGTCGGTCGTCTTACAGGTAATGCATCGCCCGGTTTCGGATAATCGTAATCCTCGGTTTTCGGCTGCAACTGATCTCTTGGCGATGATGAAATAAGCAGGAGCTTGCGTGTATCCACCGGTCGGTATTTGCAGCAGACGATCTTCTTCGAGTCGGGCGACCAATAGATATTGGATGAATAATATTCGTAAGGTGAGCCATCCTCACTTAACCGTTCACCCTTCCGGCTTTCCAGATCGGTTATCCAAAGATTCCCTTCCGAGATGTAAGCTTCCTTCTTTCCGTCAGGCGACTTTATCCTGTCTTTCGAATCTTCTTTGGATGCCCTTCCCCAATATCTGTTTTGATTTCGCTGCTCGCGGTCTTTTTCTTTAGCAATAGTATAATTATCTAAAGCACAGGAATATCCGTCATCCCCTATATTAAAGAATAGTGAATCCAATTTATCGTTGAACCTCAGCGAGCTGAATGACAGCTTGTAAGCTTCTGTTTTATTCTTATTAACGCTGCTCAGTGAATCCGCCAGCCGTTGCTGGTCAAATGCCGGATAAACACTTTCTTTATTTCCATCAATTATAAAAAACTCTGTTCCTTGTGGAGTTTGTGTCCGATACCAGAAACTATGGCTTTTACCGACAGGTCGGATTTCGGAAATACTATAATAATATTTGGTAGCATAGCGACTCCAGAACGAATCAGCTTTTTTGTACAGGCTGTCAATGTTTTGGCCAAAGCAAAACATAGGTAGTAGAAAGAATAAGAACAGTGTTTTTTTCATGGTGGTATATCAATCAAAGTGTATAACTAAAGAAAGACAAATGTAATGAATACACTTTATTGCACCATATAAAATCAAGAAAGAGTACATATGTTTTTCATCATTAACGCGAAAATCCCACCTTTTGAGAAACAGAACAAGCATAATAAACAGGTGGCTATCCTGCTTATTATGCCTGTTCCATCAGCCCGTTAGTGAGCCAAAGAAAATATAGCTCCGGTATTATATCCCGATTTGGCTATACCACAAGTGTTTAATATTGCTTATTTACGAATTAGCTTTTTTCTCTTTTAGCATTTCCTTACCATTATTGAATTCATATTCAATACGGTCTTTTACATATTCAACCTGGTTCTTTCCGGCATCAATCACATTTTTTATATCTCTTTTCTTTTTGCTGGAATAAACATGTAAATCGTGAAATATATCATCCAGTTTACCATCTTTTTTCAACTTATAAATTACAGCTCCCGCTGCAACTAAGCCTAATGCTGAACCTAATAAAATCTTTTTCATCTTGTTATTTTGTTTAAATTAATAATCTATTTCAGAGCCGGATCTATTCTGTTTTCTTTTTGGTGAAGAGTGAAATTATCCACAACAATACGACCGCACCAATAGTCGACATCACCAAAGTTCCGATTATACCATTGATATCGAGTCCCAAAAGGGTAAAAATCCAACCTCCTAGCACACCTCCTACTACTCCGACCACCAGATTCAGCAAGAGGCCAAATCCACTTCCTTTCATTATCTTTCCGGCTATAAACCCAGCCAGAATACCTATAATAATTGACCAAACAATTCCCATAATACTATTTTTTGATTGTTATTTTTTTTTACAAGACGATCTTTTTCAGAATTTTATACATGCCATCAAAAGCATCTGCCTTTATATTCTATAACGTTCAAGATGTTAAATAGTTTTTGGCGGATAATCAAAAATCATTCATTAAAAAATTTAAGTCTCGATTTTGTTTTATAACTTGCAATTGTTTTTAACAGCATCTCTATCCGACTAAAAGAACCGACGATATGTTACCCGAAAATTACAAACAGCTAAAAGATGAATTACCGGAATTCATTCCATCAGAACGAATTATAACCAACCCTTTGCAAACACTGGCTTATGGTACAGATGCCAGCTTCTACCGGTTGATTCCCAAAATCGTCGTGCAGGTACATACAGAAGAAGAAGCATTAGCAGTCATCAGGTTAACAGCAAAACACAATATCCCTGTGACTTACCGGGCGGCAGGAACAAGCCTCTCAGGCCAAGCCATATCAGACTCCGTATTGATGGTCGCTACCCACAAATGGAAGAAATACAGCATACTGGAGGATGGCTTCAAGATAAAACTGCAACCGGGAATCACAGGAGCCAGAGCCAATATACACCTCAAACCTTTCGGCCGGAAAATTGGGCCCGATCCGGCATCGATCAACGCCGCCATGATAGGAGGGATAGCCGCAAACAACGCAAGCGGCATGTGCTGCGGAACCGATCAGAATTCATATAAAACCGTTTCGGATATTCGTGTTATATTTTATGACGGAACCATACTCGATACATCCGATGAAGAATATAAGAGGTCATTCGAAGAAAAGCATCCCGAAATAATAAAAGAACTGGAAGAACTAAGGGATGAAATAAAGAATGACAAGAAACTAACAGAAAGAATAAAGCAAAAATTCAAAATCAAGAACACGACCGGTTACAGCATCAACGCACTGGTAGATTACAAAGACCCTATCGACATAATCAAACATCTGATGATAGGTTCGGAAGGCACTTTGGGTTTTATTTCTGACATTACATACAATACGGTTATCGACGAAAGGCACAAAGCATGTGCCCTGATGATATATGACACCATCGAGACAGCATGCAGTGTTGTCCCGATTCTTAAGGCGCATCCTACATCCGCAGTCGAGTTACTGGACAGGGAAGCAATCCGCTCCATAGAAGATGACCCTGAAGCACCTGATTATTTCAAATCTTTGCCGGAAACAGCGTGTATGCTATTGGTAGAAATACAGGCAGACAAACTGGAACAACTGGATTGGAAGAGGTCTATCATACGCAGGGCGTTAGCTCCCTATCCTACAATCCATCCATACCGATTTACCTCTGAACCGAAAGAGTATAATTTCAACTGGAAAGCAAGAAAAGGGCTTCTTTCTTCCATCGGAGGCCTGAGAAAGACCGGAACTACCTGCCTGATCGAAGATGTGGCTTTCCCCTTAGAAAAATTAGGAGAAGCCTGTGTTGCATTAAAAGAACTCTTCAAACGATGCGGATATGAAGATGCGGTACTATACGGACATGCCATGGATGGTAATTTCCATATCGTATTCTCGCAAGATTTCAACGATCCGCACGAAGTACAACGCTATGCCGACATGATGGACGAACTGGCCGATATTGTAGTCAACCGATTCGACGGTTCACTGAAAGCCGAACATGGCACAGGACGAAATATGGCTCCTTTTGTAGAAAAAGAATGGGGTGAGGCCGCTTATAAAATAATGAAGAGGATAAAAAGAATATTTGACCCTCATAACCTTATTAATCCAGGCGTTGTTATCAATGAAAATCCGAAGATACACCTCGAAAACCTGAAACCATTACCTGCTGCCGATGAAATAATAGACAAATGCATGGAATGCGGTTTTTGTGAGCCTGAATGTGTCTCGGAAGGGCTGACCCTTTCTCCCCGTCAACGGATTGTAATAGCACGCGAGGTATCGAGACTAAAAGCGACAGGAGAAAATACGGAACGGCTGAACGATATATTGAAAGATGCAAAATACTACTCGGACGAAACATGCGCCACAGACGGGCTATGCGGCATAGCCTGCCCTGTGAAAATAGATACGGGTAAATTCATTAAAAGCGTTCGCCATACGGAAGCCTCGGATAAGGCAAAAAAAGTGGCTGCCTATATCGGTGATCATATGGGCGAAACTACTTCCATAGCCAGAATTGGACTTAACACTGTGCATATTTTCCATAAACTATTGGGAGACAAACTGATGGGAGGTATTGCCTCTGCTATGAGAAAATTATCCGGCAACCGGATTCCTAAATGGAATAAGTATATGCCAAAAGGTGCACGCAAAATAAAGAAGCATACCTCTCCGGAAACAGAAGACAAAGTAGTCTATTTCCCTTCATGTATCAACCGCTCTATGGGAAAAGACAAAGGCTATGGCAAAGAAGATGTGGAACTGACCAGAAAGACAGTTTCGCTGCTGGAACGGGCAGGCTTTACGGTTATCTATCCCGAACAGTTAAACATTCTTTGTTGCGGAATGGCTTTCAGCAGCAAAGGGCTGAAGGAGGAAGGAAACCGTAAATCAAAAGAACTTGAGGACTCCCTACTTAAAGCATCTAAAGGAGGAGAGTATCCTATACTGTTCGATATGAGCCCCTGTTTCTATACGTTCCATGAAGCGAATACCAATAATGAATTGCAGATATATGACCCTATAGAATTCATGCTGAAATTTGTAATGCCTAAACTTACAGTCAGACACAGGCGGGATAAAGTAACAATATTTCCCGTTTGTTCAGTGAAAAAGATAGGAATGGAGCAAAATTTATTCGAATTAGCGAAACTCTGTTCTAAGGAGGTAATAAAAATAGATTCCAACTGTTGCGGCTTTGCCGGCGACAGAGGCTTTACTTATCCCGAACTGAACGACCATGGATTAAGGCATCTCGAGGAACAAATCCCCGTAAACAGTAAAGAAGGCTATTCCACAAGCAGAACATGTGAAATAGGACTAAGCGAAAAAAGCGATATCAATTTCAAATCGATATTTTACCTCATCGATGAAGTAACACAGGAATAATCAGTATTTTTTTGATTCCACCATCAACTTATTTTAAAGAAGATTACTATCTTTGTACTCAGAATGAAAAAAAGTGCACAAAAATCGATCTTGCTGGTTATTGCCTTCATCATGGTTCTCACAGGTGGCGGGATTACTGTAGTCAGCTATAACTGCGATTCATGCAGTGGGCAGACGCTTTTTGTCACTCAGATGCATACATGTTGTGTAGAGACCGGAAATGGTAAAATTCAAAGTAGTTGTTGTTCCCTTTCCGAACAACAAACTAATCATAATCAATGCCAGAATTCTGCGAATGTAGGAACTCCGCCTTGTATGAGTTCGCGTCTGTCAATCGATATTGATGGTACTGCATACAGGCCTCAAGTGTCTATTCCTTATGTATGGATAACAGAGTTTCCTTTCTCTTTTACTAATAATATTTTAGTTGAAGACAATTCTTCATCTAAAGAGTTTACATATTACAATACCCCACCCGACCTCCATCCCCGGGAATACCTTTCCATTATAAGGGTTCTGATCATTTGATTTAACGATACAAAACAGATAGGCTATATGTCAATTAGAATTGATATATGGCGAGTTATATTGTATCATTAATTTATATTAGATCAAATGAAAACACTTAAAATACTTATATTATTACTTATTATACCCCTATTCTCTTTCAGTAAGGATATTCTGAAAGGATATATATTTGACAATCAGAAACAACCGCTTATCGGAGCTTCTGTACGCTGGGAAGAGGCCAAAACCGGAGTAGTAACCAACGAACAGGGATATTTTGAGATACCCGCTACCCCGGAAGACCATATGCTTGTCATATCTTATGTAGGATTCAAAGACAAGACAATACATACTCACGACTTCAAGAAAGTACTGGAAATAGTCCTGGATGAATCCACAGAACTGGATGAAGTGGTAATCGAAAAATCTGTTCCGGGTACTATCAAATCCCGTACAGCATTATTGAACACAGAAAAGATAACCACCAAAGAACTGCATCGTGGCGCATGTTGTAACCTTTCCGAAAGTTTTGAGACAAACCCGTCTGTGGATGTCTCTTTCAGTGATGCGGTGACTGGCGCCAAGCAAATACAATTGCTGGGACTTGCAGGAAAATATGTGCAAACCCTTACCGAAAACTATCCTAACTTCAGGGGAACAGCCTCTATCTACGGATTGGACTATATACCCGGCCCATGGATGGAAAGTATCCAAATATCGAAAGGTGCTGCATCAGTAAAGAATGGTTATGAATCGATAACAGGGCAAATGAACGTAGAGTACAAAAAACCTGATCATTCCGATCCGCTCAGTATAAATCTTTTTGGAAGCAGCCACGGAAGATATGAAGGAAATGCCGATGCCAACTTTGTAATAAACGACAAGCTAAGCACAGGTACATTGTTGCATTACTCCAACGAAACTGCAACCCATGACAACAATGACGACAGTTTTCTGGATGCACCTAAGAAACACCAGTTCAATGTGATGAACAGATGGAATTATATGTCGGGCAAATATGCTATGCAGGTAGGAGTACGTTACTTACAGGACTACCGTACAAGCGGGCAAACAATGCATACATTGACAGAGGCTTCTGTAAATAAAGACAATCCATACGAGATATCTCTGAAAACCAACAGAGGAGAATTCTTTACCAAGAACTCATATATTGTGGATGAAGAACGCAACGGAAACTTCGCATTGATATTTACTGGATCGTATAACGACCAGAAGTCACAATATGCTTTGGAAAAATATAATGTGTATGGCAGTAACCTGTATGCATCACTTATGTATGAAACAGAACTGGGACATGAACATAGTATCAGTACCGGGTTGAGTATGAACTGGGATAAATACGACGAATCTATCCAACTGAACCAGCCAATAGCCCATCAACCAAATGAGGAAACCACAACAGGCGGTTATGTGCAATATACATTCAAGAAAGATGATAAGTTTGTAGCCCTTGCAGGTATCCGTACCGATTATAGTTCACTCTATAAGGAAGCATTCGTGACTCCGCGCCTGCACCTGAAATATATGCCTGCCGAATGGTTCAACATCAGGGCTTCAGCCGGGAAAGGTTATCGTACCCTGTTTGTTATGCCGGAGAACAGTTTCTTCCTGGCAAGCAGCCGTAAGATAGAAATAGAAGACAACCTAAAACAGGAGTCAGCATGGAACTATGGTACAAGCCTGTCTTTCCATATCCCGATCAACGAGGAAGAATTGACATTGTCAGGAGAGTGGTACCGTACCGATTTCGACAATCAGGTAGTGATAGACATGGATAGCGATCCGCATGCCGTTAAGTTTTATAACCTGAAAGGGAAATCTTATGCAAACAGTTTCCAGGTAGAAGTCTCTTACCCTATATTCACAGGATTTTCCCTGCTGGGTGCTTACCGCTGGACAAACGCCAAGACCGATTATGATGGAAAATTGATGAAAAAGCCGCTCGTAAGCGATTATAAAGCGCTGATCACAGCATCATATGCTACCAAACTGGATAAGTGGATATTTGACTTCACCACCCAATTCAATGGTGGCGGACGTATGCCTACACCTGATGCAACAAATCCGAAATGGGATACAACATTCGGCTCATATACAATCCTGAATGCGCAGGTCACTAAGAATTTCCGCGACTGGAGCATCTATGTCGGAGCAGAAAACATAACCGACTATAAGCAAAAGAATCCGATTATATCTCCTGAAAATCCTTTCGGTGATACATTCGATGCCACAATGGTGTGGGGCCCGACTATGGGCAGAAAATTCTATGCAGGGCTGAGATATACACTTGGCCGCTAAAGGTAAAAAGATCCTTACGTTAAAATAATAAGAGATGTTTCATCAATAGCTGAAACATCTCTTATTATTTTTATTTTGTACATTTGATTCCCACTCTATAGACTAGAGTTCCTTTTAATTATGAGGCTAATAATATTGTATTGAATGAGATAAACAATATCTAAAAAATTGAAACAGGGCAATTCTTCATATAATCAGATACTTAAGTCAATGTCTATCATTGGCAGTTCACAGGTATTTGTTATCCTGGCCGGGGTAATCCGTACCAAGGTTATCGCCATTCTGCTGGGGCCTCTGGGAATAGGGATTATAGGTATCTACCAATCCATAGTGGATACGTTACGCTCTGTTTCTATGCTGGGAGTGGATACGGCAGGCGTGCGCGAAGTGGCTGAGGCAAATGGTGGAGAAGATCAAAACAGATTAAGAAAAGTAGTCTCGTATCTTCATAAATGGTTTTATATATCAGCCCTTGGCGGTTTTCTGCTTTGTCTTGTCTTTTGTTATCCGATCAGCCTTTGGGTATTCGGAGACGGTACATATTCCGTCTATATTGCATTACTATCCATTGGGGTTTTCCTATCCATCCTGAATACCGGGAAATCTGTGATACTACAGGGATTGCGGAAAATACCCGAAATGGCCAAAGCCTCCATATGGGGCAGTGTTTTGGGATTGGTTCTTACGTTGCCCATTTACTATTTTCTGAGGTTGGATGGTATCATTCCGGCATTAATCGTTAATGCGGCGATTCTGTTGATTTGCACTCAATATTATTACAAAAAACTGGCTTTAAAAAACGTAAATACTTCTGCCAAAGAAGCATTGAAAAATACGACACACACATTAAAGCTGGGTATTTATATTGTTATTGCGAGCGCTATCAGTGCACTAAGTGTATTTGCCATTAAAGCCTATCTTTCCAGAAGTATAGGTCTGGAGTCTGCCGGGCTATTCCAGTCCTCGTGGGTTATTGCTACCGTGTATCTCGGGCTGATATTCAAAACGATGGGAACAGACTACTTTCCCCGGCTCTCTGCTATTATAAACGATAAAAAAGATGCCCGAAAACTTATCAATGAACAGTTATATATCATACTCGCTGTAGCATCGCCTCTCATAATTATCATGCTACTCTTTTCCAACCCTCTCCTATCGTTACTGTATTCATCCGAGTTCGTATATGCGGACGGAGTTTTGCAATGGCAGCTTATCGCAACCTTCCTCAAGGTGATCAGTTGGCCGGCAGCCTTTGTAATGCTGGCAAAAAACAAAGGACGGCTATTTCTTCTCACCGAAGTGATCTTCTATACAGTTTATCTGTTATTCTCTTATTTCCTGTTTACTACATTCGGGTTGGATGCTATAGGTATTGGTTACTTCATTGCATATGTAGTTTATTTGCCATTGGTATTTTACATAGCATATTCTATAACAGATTATGGATGGAATAAGGATATTACAGTAATGGCAACAATCAATACCATTCTTGTGGGAATATCCTTTTACCTGGCTTATTATGTGGGAGATAGCATCACTCTGCCGGCAATAGCAATACTATTGTTATCGACTGGCTATAGCTGCTTCAAGCTAGGACAGGTATTTAGCCTTAATGATATAAGGAACCGGTTCAAGAAAAAATAAGGTTCTATTTTAAGAGATTCTTTTGCACCTCTATCTCTTTTACCCGGGGTATAACAAAACTGTCTTCGATAAAGGTATGGGCTTCCAGCTCTTCTTCCGACATATATAATTCAGTCAGTATATTGACCATCAGCATCTGGTCGGTATTCCCTGAAACGTACTTCATCAATATCTGTTTGAGGTCATTCATCTTACCTTCTATATCATTATGCCTTTCTTCGAATATATTGATGGAGTATTGATTGTCGTAATCTTTGCTTATCAACGACCGTACATACGGAAATACAACCTCATCTTCATAATCCATATGCTCCTGCACCTCTCTGGTATAGTTGTCAAAGAAGTCGAGGACGACATGTTGAAGCCCTTTGTCGGAATCGGCAAATACCAGTTGCAACTTACGGCGGATATTCGGCAGACGTCTTTCAAGGAAATAGCTATGGGATCTTTTCAGATATTGAAGAAATGGTTCTAATGGTAGTATCTTAAAAGCTTCCTCTGTATTTATAATGGATTTGTTTGACTGGTAGTTAGCCAGGAACAGGAAGCAATCAGTATCGAATCCGTTTTCTTTGCAGACTGTATCTACACTCTTTTCTCCAAATCCGAGCGAGATATTCAACCTGTTGAGAAGCAACAATAAGCGATAATCGGCATCAATGAGTTCCGACATTTTCATGCTTTTCTTGAATATGATGGTTACATTCTGCATAATGAAATCCCTTAAACGTTTATTGATCCTGGTATTTTATATCCGATATATCTACAAGCTTGTTGATGATGGCATATATGGTAAGCCCCGATATACTGTGTATTCTCAACTTACGGGTGATATTCCGGCGGTGTGTAATAGCTGTGTGAATAGAAATATTGTGATGATCGGCAATCTCTTTATTACTCATACCCTTTACCACACTGATAAGAATCTCTTTCTCCCTGTCGCTCAACTCTTCCTGATCCGATTGCGGTGCCTGGTCTTTATTGAGGCATTTCTGTAATGTCTCTTCTATCTTCGATTCCGAATCATTGATCTTAATAATGGCATCGTACGAACGGTAAAAATGTTCGTCAATCAAATTATAGACCAATGCTATAACAGATATCTTCTTATCCAGATTCAATCGCTGTCTCACATCTGTACGCGAAGCATGCCCCAGCAACATAGGGTTGATGATAACCGCATCAGGAGTAAGCAGATTGATTTGATAAGCGATATCCTCCATTTCCTTTAGTTCCACCACCTTGGCAACATCCGGAAGCTGAGACAAGACATACACCAATCCTTTGCGAATAATATACGATGTTTCGGCAACAGCCAGGATTTTCTTAGTGTTCAGCATCTTGTTATGATAGTTTCTTATCCGGAATGATTCTTTATAATAATGACAAATGTCGTGATAATTCCCGGATTGACCAAAAAATTATCCTTCCTTAATTGAATCCCAGCCCTGAGCTTTCAGACTTATTTCACCGCCATCACGGGTTTCGAGTAACAGGCCGTACTCCTCTTTCGTAATATGTCCGATTACGTGGACGCCCTTTATAGCTGAAACCTTGTCGTGCAGATACAGCGGAATGGTGAATAAGAGTTCATAATCTTCACCACCATTTAAAGCGACGGTAGTCACATTCATATTGAATTGTTCGGCCATTACTGCCGTCTGGTAATCGATTGGTATACGTTCTTCGAATATACGGCATCCTACCCCACTCTGCTTGCAAATGTGTTTCAATTCGGACGAAAGGCCATCCGACACATCGATCATAGACGTAGGAACAACACCCTCTTGCCGCAGAAACTTTACAATGTCTTTACGGGCTTCGGGTTTCAATTGACGCTCCAGCAAGTATTCTTTCCCTGAAAAATCAGGCTTAAAATCCGTTTCGCCATCATATACCGTCTTTTCCCGTTCAAGGAGCTGTAAACCCATAAAGGCTGCGCCCAGATCGCCCGAAACGCAAATCAGGTCTGTATCTTTAGCTCCGTAACGATAAACGATTTGAGATTCTTCCCCTTCACCTATACAAGTTATACTTATTGTCAGTCCTGTTAATGAAGCAGAGGTGTCACCCCCGATCACATCCACGCCATATTCCTCACAGGCAAGGTAAACTCCTTCGTAAAAGGTTTCGAGGTCTTCCACCGAAAAGCGCTTAGAGATGCCAAGCGAAACGGTTATCTGCTTCGGTTGCCCGTTCATAGCATAGATGTCGGAAAAATTGACTACTGCCGATTTATACCCTAAATGCTTGAGCGGCACATATACCAGATCGAAATGAATACCTTCCAACAGAAGGTCTGTAGTTACCAGCGTTTTCTTATTATCATAAGATAATACGGCCGCATCGTCTCCCACTCCTTTTTGTGAGCTTGGGTTCTTTAGTTCTATATTTTTAGTCAGGTGATCTATCAAACCGAACTCACCCAGACTGGCTATTTCTGTCCTTTTCATTTATTCCTGTTATTTTATGCCAAAGTTAATACAATCTGCTGTCATAGCTTTGGTTTGGTTGATTAAAATTTGAAATCCGCCTCCCAAATAATAGAATCGTATGATTGTATAATTAAAAGTTTATGCATACCTTACAGCTAATTCTAACATTTAGTAACCAATTACCCTCCAAGTATTATGAAAAACGCTTTAACAATCATTTTCAGTTTATTGCTGATCTCGCAAGTATTATTTGCACAAGAAGAAACAGAAAAAGAACCAACCCTCACATTTGCAGAATTGGTGGAAAAGAACCTAATGACCTTTGCTATGCCTGAAGGCTATAAAGAGGTAGAGACAATCAAAAATCCGCATATGAATTATGAATATGCGATTAAGCATGAAACCGAAGATTTTGAAATACGTTATGCCATCCGTTCATTAGAAGGGCTGATCAATGATTATGAAGAAAGGGAAAAGAATAAAAAGGAAGGCGAGGAAAATTCCCATCCCAATGCCATGTACCCGACAATTGCCTTTGTAGTTGGCTCTAATATTTCGGGAATTATGCCTGATAAAATGAAGATAGCTCCATTTCCGGATGAATCTGTAAAAAACGAATTCGGAGCAGACAAGGGTTGCAACACAACATTCGATCAAGTGCGGGAACAGTTCGCCAATGGTTACAAAAATTGCACGATGGTTGTTATTCAAAAAGACGATGTAGCTACTGCTTATTGCTTCTTTATGTATAACGACGTAAACACATTCATGAAACTGGCAATGCCTACCTTCTATCGGTTAAGATTTAAGTAAAATAGAAAGAGACTGTTCATAAAGTAAGATTTAATAATCAAAGTGCTGCTTGCTTTTACATACACTCCGTTCCTGTAAGCGTTGGTTGTCATTCTGACCGTAGGGAAGAATCTAAACCATCTAAGAAGAGATCCTTCACTCCGTTCAGGATGACAAGAGAGTATTAGTAATTACTTTAATATATCTTCCTTATTTACCACTAAACAGCAACTCCATAAATTCCTTCCCGTGCAATAATCCGGATGCCCCTTTAGGCGATTCGAACTCATCATAGGCTTGCACATTATCCGCTCCGGCTTCTGCGTCCGAACGGTAGATAAGGAACGGAACAGGCTTGCTTGTATGCGTTCTCAAAGCACAAGGAGTAGGATGATCAGGCAAGATAGCAATAGTTACAGGTTCGCTCCAATCCTTTGTAGCGTCATAGATATGGCGTACAACACGATCATCGAGATATTCTATTGTTTTTGTTTTCAGTTCGTAATCTCCTTCATGCCCCGCTTCGTCACTGGCCTCGATATGGAGATACACAAAGTCATCTGTCTTCAGAGCCTCGATAGCCGCTTCGGCTTTTCCTTCATAATTGGTATCGTAAAGACCTGTAGCCCCTTCGACATGTATTTGTTTCAGTCCGGCATATACGCCTATACCCATGATCAGGTCTACGGCGGATATTACCGATCCGCTCCTGACACCAAACAATTCCTGTAATGTCTGCATTTGCGGACGATAGCCGGGCGACCACGGCCAGATGCTGTTTGCAGGATCTTTTCCTTCCGCTATGCGTTTTATATTTACAAGGTGATCTTTCAACAACTCTTGAGATTTATAAATCAGCTTGTTCAGATAATCAGCGCTTTCCTGCGCCTCCGGGACTTCTGCTTTTATAAGTACATCTTCGAATGGCGTTCCTAATACATCGTGGGGAGCAACACAATCAATATTTTTGTTTCCTCCTTTCAGTTTTAACAAATGACGGTATGAAACCCCGGGATAGAAACTCACCTTTCCGTCATTCAATTCTTTATCCAGAAAGCGGATGAGTTCAGCAGCTTCTTCGCTTGAAATATGCCCCGCCGAATGATTTTTGATCTTACTGTCCTCGATGCAAATAAGGTTGCAACGCATCGCCATTTCGCCCGGTAGGATATCTACGCCCATACTGGCTGCTTCGAGCGAGCCGCGGCCTTCAAAGACTTTAGGCACATCATATCCCAATACGGAGAGGTTTGCTATTTCGCTTCCAGGCTTGAATCCTTTGGGAATAGTATCCAACTCACCGCTTTTTCCTTTGGCAGCAAGCATGTCTATATATGGTTTCCTTGCGGCCTGTAAGGGAGTTTTATTTCCCAGTTGGGCAATAGGTTCATCTGCCGCACCATCGGCTAGTATTATGATTGTTTTCATTTTCGCTCTATTTACTTACAATAAAATACAAAAGTGAGGATAATTTGCCTAATAGACAACTTTTGCGACAATTTACTTGCCATAATTACACAAAATAACATTTCTGCTAACGATTATCAATATTCTGAATATACACCCGTTTAGCTAAAAGAAATAACTCTTAGGCTTTTTAAGTAATCTAAATATTTACTGTCGCATGTCATCCTGATCATAGGGAAGGATCTCAACTATCAGATAGGAGATGCTTCGTTCCTCAGCATAACAAAAAATACGACAACAATTTTTATATTGAACTTAAAAAAACAGAAGACAAAAATCGTTTATTATAAATCTGCACCTTTTTATTCATAATCTCAGTACTTTTATTGTTTTGATAAGTAATTTGCATACCTTTGTTTTTGTTAAAAAGTAGATTTAGAATGTTTTCTTTACAAAATACTTCATTTTACAACTACATTTATCCATCTGAACATTTGGATGTTAGTTCTATTTTATTAAGAGAGAGAGACTCACTTCTGTCAATTATCCAAATTTTTTCATTTTTTTTCGCCCGAAAATCATCGGTTACAGATCGCAGGTAACCGAGAAGGCTTTCCTTTTGTCATTAATCAATTTCATATTATAAATCAGCCTATTTGTATCAGCCCAGACGATGCAAATAGGTTTTTAATTTCACAAGCTTATGAAACAGAAGATTTTAATTTTATTTACTCTATTTTTTATTACCTCTGTAATAAAGGCACAGGATACAGAGTTTTGGTTCACGGCACCGCATAGTTCTCATACCGTTGTCAGCGGATATCAGCTATATCGCCCTATGTTTCTAGCGATATCCAACACTAACGCTCAACCAGCTAATATTCAAATAACCCTCTACAACGGAGGCTCCACTATTACTATTACCGATGTTATTCCTGCAAATGGTTTTTATAAAAAAGATTTTACTACAATAAATGAAGCGAACCAGATACAGAATCCTCGGGAGCAAGCAGGGAATGTGGTCAAGTACGGAATTCACATATCATCAGATATAAAAGTTACTGCCTACTACATGGCAAACCATCCTGCTTCCAAAGATATATATACATTGAAAGGAGGAAATGCCCTAGGTACGGAATTCTATGTACCCATGCAGCATGACCAATATTACCCCAATCAAGCGGCCAATTATGCTGCAGCTGCCGATCAAATAGATATTGTAGCTACAGAAGATGGAACAATCGTTACAGTAATGCCTAAAACTGTAATACGTGTAGGGCCATCGTCAAGTGCACCTGGGAATACGGCCTATGTTAAGACTTTGAACAAAGGCGAAACACTAAAAATAATGGAACATACACCAACAGGAGGAACTTTAGCCGGTTCGCACATAACGTCGACAAAACCTATTGCTGTAACAGTAACAGAGGATATGGTAAATGGCGACATCTCCGGCGACCAGATTGTCCCAATTAGAAGTTTGGGAAAACGATATATAGTAGCAAGAGGATACATGACCACAACTGCTGCTGATCGCGTTTATTTTGTAGGAACAGTAGACAATACCACATTGACGATATACAATGGAGGAACAAATATAGCAACAACTATCAATGCCGGAGAATCCTATGTGTACAATTTTAGCCAATCACCTACAGAGTACGCCATATCTGTAGAAGCCAATAATCCCATATATGTTTACCAACGTACCGGGTATGGTGAACAAGGGGCAGCCTTATTGCCAAGTATGTACTCCATATCTCAAGATAAAGTTTCTTATTTCCAAGTGAGCGCACAACAGGAAAAAGGTATTCTTGTTTATAGAGAAGGTGCCGAAAGTGGCTTTACCATTTCTTATGGCAGTACAACCTCAGCCTTGTCAATAACCCCTCTCTCCGTCCCCAATGTGACCGGATGGAAATGTGCTCGGATTGACTTGCCTGCAGCAGCAAATAACCAAGTGGTGAGAATATCCAATTCTAAAGGCTATTTTTCTTTTGGCTATATTGCAGCAAACGAGACGGGAGACAAAAACACCAATTACGGGTATTTATCAGCATTTGACTTTCAGTTCCCAAACGATACTATTTATAAATGCCCTGATGCCACAGTTACTTTAGAAGGAGGATACGCGCTCAGTTACCAATGGGAGCATGCTACCACGAAGGACGGGCCATATATTACCCTGAGCGAAACAGGATATTCTATTACAGTAAGTGATGAAGGGTATTATAAGCTTACAATGGATCAGGATCCGAAAACAGTAATGGATACTGTATTTGTAAAAAATATTGATTTTCAGGCTTCTATATCTGCTGTCACTACTTCCGGTACCACGGCTTTCTCTTCCTCAATCAATCAGGATATAATAGACGATCCCAACCTAACACTTTCCTATTACTGGGAGTTTGACGGTGGAACTCCGGCTACATCAACCGATGAAAACCCGGTGGTTACATGGTCAGGCAAAACGCTTACGGCCAAACTGACAATCACAGCCGAAGCCAATTCGGCAAACAGTACAGGAGGGTGTAGTACAACAGTTTACGCATACCTGATAGCCGGTCAGGAGGTTTGCATGGGCAAAGCCGAAGCAATCGATGCAAGTAGTTTTACCCTTCCGGACGGGTCAACGCCAACATCCTACCAATGGCAATCCAGCAAAGACAATGCGATATGGGCAAACATAGCAGAAAACGGGACAGGTAGCAGTTATAACATTTCCCCACAGAGACGGGGGGTAACTTATTACCGGGTGGTAGTCACCAGCGATACAAGTGAAAAGGTGGAAAGTGCATCGTCCCGTATCAGGGTAATGTCTTGCAAGTTGCCCGTCAATCACAATATCAGCGCAATGGAGTATTACGATTGAGAACAATAGAAAAAAACAAAGCGAGCTTTTTAATAAAGGGCTCGCTTTGTTCAATTATAATTTCTTCCTCTATATCCAATCAACGACTTACCTAATATTAGCTATACTAATGATATCGGAGAATACCCCGGCAGCCGTAACACCTGCTCCCGCCCCATAACCTTTTATTATCATCGGGTATTCGTTATACCGTTCGGTAGTGATCTGTATTATATTGTTGCTGCCCTCCAGGTCATAAAATGGATGGTTTTGTGATACTTCCTGCAAGCCTACTTCACAGCTTCCGTTCTCATATTTAGCTACGAAACGCAAACGTTTATGTTCTTCTTCGAGTTTCTTGCGCCTGTCTTCAAACTCTGCATCTAATTGGCTGATAGTAGCCCAGAATTCTTCGATAGAACCATCAAAGTATTTTTTAGGGATGAAAAGATTTTTCGTCACATCCTGTTGTTCCACCTTATATCCGGCTTCGCGTGTCAGGATTACCAGTTTGCGGACAACATCCATCCCACTCAGGTCGATACGGGGATCCGGTTCGGAGAATCCGCACTCCTTGGCCATAAGGATAGCCTTGCTGAATGGTATATCTTTACTGATAGTATTGAATATATAATTGAGAGTGCCTGACAATACGGCTTCTATTTTCACGATCTTATCTCCCGAATTGACCAGGGAATTCATTGTGTTTATGATCGGCAGACCGGCTCCCACATTCGTTTCGAAAAGGAACTTAACATTGCGTTCGCGCGCTGTATTCTTCAATCCGATATAGTTATCATAGGCAGACGATGCAGCGACTTTATTAGCCGTAACCACAGATATACTCTTCGACATCAGGTCTCCATATATTTGCGATACCGGCTCACTGGCTGTACAATCTACAAATACAGCATTAAATATATTCATATTAATGATCGCATCACGCAGTATTTCGGGAGAACTGGGGATTCCCTTCTCATCGAGTTCTTCCCTATAATTATCCAGCTTAATACCTTCTCTGCACAACAAAGCCTTGCTTCCGCGTGCTATACCCACCACATTGAGCTTGAGGGCATATTGCTCCATCAGTTTAGGCTGTTGCTGCCGTATCTGCTCAATCAGGCTACTGCCTACTGTTCCTATACCAACAATAAAAAGATTGAGTGCCTTGTATTCAGACAGGAAGAAAGAGTCGTGAATGGAGTTCAATGCTTTCCGCAAGTATTTATTCTTAATCACGAAAGAGATATTTACTTCCGAAGCACCCTGCGCACATGCGATAACGCTTATCCCACTTTTGCCTAACGTCTCGAAGAGCTTGCCCGCAATGCCGGGAGTATATTTCATGTTTTCACCTACGATGGCTACTGTAGCCAGATCGGTTTCGAGCAGCACACGGTTGATACTGCCAAGCATTATCTCCTTTTCAAATTCTTCTTCCAGAACTTTTACCGCAAGGTCTGCATCGACAGAACGTACACCGATAGACGTACTGTTTTCGGATGATGCCTGAGAAACAAGGAAAACGCTGATACCATTCTTAGCCAACGCCCTGAATATTCTGAAATTGACGCCGATAATACCTACCATACCAAGCCCCTGCACAGTAATAAGGCACGAGTCGGAGATGGAAGATATCCCTTTTATTAATGCCTTGCTTTTCTTCTGGCTACCATCGTGGGATATATAAGTGCCGGGAGCGTCAGGTTTGAAAGTATTCTTTATGCGGATAGGGATATTCTTGTGATAAACTGGGAATATAGTAGGCGGATAAATAACCTTTGCCCCGAAATTACACAATTCGGTAGCTTCTGTAAAAGATAAGGTTTCGATTACATGTGTGTTGTTTATCACTTTCGGGTCGGCAGACATAAATCCATCCACATCAGACCATATCTCCAGAATATTGGCATCGAGAGCCGACGCAAATATAGCAGCAGTATAATCAGACCCTCCCCTGCCGAGGTTTGTTATTTCCCCAGTAGTCTTACAGGAAGATACGAATCCGGCGACCAGCACTTTTCCTGAAGAATTTATATAAGCATCTTTTATCAGTTTATAAGACACCTCCATATCGGGAGTATGCTTCCCAAAAGCGCAATCGGTCTTGATCAGTTCCGTTGCATCCAACACATCATAATCAGCCAGAGCATAGCTGATGATGAGTAATGAAAGCCTCTCGCCATAGCTCACAATCTTATCTGATGTCTTAGGAGAAAGGTCGTTTATAAGAAATACCCCTTTGAAGATATTCCTCAGTTCTTCGAGTAGTTTATTTACTCCCCTGCTCAGTTCTTCGCGCCGATGTTCCGGTATATTCAGCTTGAAAACAACGATCACATGCTGCTCTACTATCTCCCTGAATTCTTTTTCGTAATCATAATCTCCGGCGGCGGCCAGACAGGAGGTCTTTAACAATTTATCCGTTATACCTTTGAAAGCAGAAACAACAACTACTGACGGCTCACCTACCGCATTGACTATTTTTTTTACATTATCAATATTGCTGGCGGAACCTACCGAGGTTCCGCCAAATTTCATAACTTTCATTCGTATATATTGTCTTATTTATATTATTTAGGATCTTTAAATCTGTCTTCGTCTATAATTGTTTTATAGCGGCTTCCTTCATATTTCAAAGGAGAAATACGTTTTTTAGTTCCGGTTGATATTGCAGATTTAACTTTTCTGTCCTTAACGGCACCTGTGGTAATATGTTCCAGAGCTACAGCCAATAGCGGTTCATCAGGACTTCCCAGTTCCACCATTCCGCCTACCCATGGGCTGGCAGCAGGAACCCTCACTTTAGTTCCATCCATATATTGGGCATCTACCATTGTATAACATTCTTCCCATTCGGAAGCAGAAATATCCGGTTTTATACCATTCGTATAGTTACCTTCTCCTTTCGAGTTTGTCACTCTGGACACGATCGGCTGTAACTGCCACAATATTTTCTCGTTCGTTGACTTCACTGTAATAGAAGCCTGGTCTTTACCTACAGTAGTTTCACCTATATGATACAATTGGGCTCCGTTACCGAAATAAGGATTCAGACCATTAATGATGGCTTCACTGGCCGATGCACTGTTAGCGGTAGCTATCACATATAAACGGCTAAGATTGAGCCTCGGTATTTGTGTGTTCGTACCATATGCCACATTCATGAAGTAGCTATCGAATATACCTTTACCGAATTTAGTTTCAAGAGAATCTCCAAAGTATTTGTTATATTTTTCGGAAACAAATATATTTTCTGTACTCCTGTTAGGAACTAATGCGCTGGCAAGGTCAATTGCTGTGGAGAGGTATCCTCCCGGATTGTAACGCAAATCGAGGATAAATTCTTGTACATCGCCCATATTCGCGATTGTCTGCATCAATTCTATATCGTAGGTAAAATCCTTTCCATCGTCATCTGTACCTCTGGTAAAAGAGTTATATACCAGATAGCCGATTTTGATATCATTCACCTCCATAACCTCACTGTATACGATAGGTGAATCAGTCAGTGCATTAGCCGATATAGCAGGAAGAGTGACCTTCTTTCCTTCCAGATTATAGACCGAAAGCGTAAAAGAAGAACCTTCTTCTAATAAATCCAGATAATTTTCACCTGTTATTTCCGTATTATTTACTTTATATATGATTTGTCCTCTTCTCAGTCCCTTATCATATGCATCACTGTTTTCCTGCACGGACGTTACAAAAAAACCTGCCGAACTATATTCAGTCTCATCTGTTTCGAAATACCCCATAGGTAAGTATGTGAAACCAATATATTTTCCGGTAGCTGCCCGGCTTTTAGTTGTTTTGGATTTATCTTTTTCTATCCACGAAAAGAGGTCTTTACTAGAAAGGATACTTTTAAAAAAGCTTTCAGGATCTTGTTTGTAATTAGGAGATGCCGGCAATTCGTCATTCCACAGATAAACACGTTTCATCTGGTCATGAATCCACTCGTTAGTGATTTCATTATTCGTTTTTTCCGTAGGTCCGGTGTTATCATCATCGTCGTCATCGTCATTCTTATCGCTACATGAAACAAAAAGGAATGGAGTGACCAGCATCAACAAATAGAATATAGTTCTCAATTTCATATTCTCAATTTTATGTTTAAAATATCATTATAAGCAATTTGCTCGTTATTTATTGCGGATTATAGCCGTTTGCAAATATATGGATTTAATACTCTTTTACAAAATTAATTCACCTTTACCCTGACGGGTTATTTCCAGTTCTTCCCCCGTGCAATCTATTATTGTAGACACATCAGTACCTCCATATCCTCCGTCAATAACTACACCGACAATATACTCGTATTTTTCGTGGATCAACTCGGGATCTGTCGTGTATTCTATTACTTCATCTTTTAACGATGTTGTCATTATGGGGTTCCCCAATTCTCTAACTAATTCTTGTATGATATTATTGTCCGGTATACGTATTCCGACTGTCTTCCTGTTCTTATAAATCTTTGGTAGGGTCGATGCTGTATTGAGGATGAAAGTAAAAGGGCCGGGCAGATTCTTTTTCATCAACTTGAATGTCGCATCATCCATTCTGGCATATTCACTTACCGCACTCAGGTCGTTGCAGATAATAGAGAGGTGCGCCTTCATCGGATTAATATTCTTTATCCTGCATACCTCTTCTACCGAACGCACATTTAATGCATCGCACCCGATAGCATATACCGTATCGGTGGGATAAATAATAAGACCCCCGTTTTTGAGCACTTGTATCACCCGGTCTATTTCTCTCCTGTTCGGGTTTTCTTCGTATAGTTTAATCAGCATGCAGTTAGCAAATTATTACATATTGTAAAACACAAATGTAGTGAAGCAAAATGAAATACAATCTATTAACAGGATTAAACTTTAATAAATCCTCTGTCGCCAATGCCGTTAAAGCCAAGATTATTGCACGATGTTTTGGCGTTGTCAAACTAGGATTGGCCTATGTCGTTTTACAGCCGTCCGTGTAATCTGTTAAATAAAAATCCATATATAAACAAAAAGCCTTATATGGCTGTTAATTGATATGAATTTACATTTCATACGCATTTGATATTCAATGGAATGGAATTTGTATGTCAAATGCCGGACAGTAATATTTTAATAATTTATCTAATTAAAAAATAATAGAATGACTATTAACTCTTGTCTCAAAACTGTCGCTTTCATGCTGGTAATATCCGGCTGTACAGTGTTACAGGCACAGGTTTCCCCGCAAACGATGAAATCTATTTCAACTCCCGACAAAACACAAACTTCCCATTTGGGAACCTTGGAATTTAAGGACGGCGTACCTTCCGGCAAAACGGCGCAGGCGCTTTGGAATGAATTGGACTATCTCCGTGGTGTGGACGCTTTCATCAACGGTTATCCCGCTGTTTCGCAGTATGCCATACGCAACGGATTCTTAGAGCAAGGCATTAAAGACAACGAGGTGCTGGTGTTCTCCAAATTGATGAACAGCAAGTCGCTTTTCCTTACGGCTAACGCGGATACCTACTATTTCTGGACTTTTCTAGACTTAAGCAACGGCCCGCTGGTGGTTGAAACGCCTCCCAACTCGTTAGGAGTCTTCGACGATATGTGGTGGCACTGGGTCGGCGACTTCGGGGTTCCGGGTGCCGACCGCGGCCTGGGTGGAAAATACCTGATCGTCCCTCCCGGTTATAAAGGACAACTACCCTCCGAAGGTTACTTTGTTCGCCATTCGCGGACAAACCGTGTGTCTCTGCTCGGTCGTGCATTTATCGATGAGCAACCGATTACGGAAGTAGATAAAGCCGTGAAAACGACGTTAAAAATATATCCGTTCACTCCGGGCGGCTATGGTACGACTATCGCCTCGTTCCTTGCAGGTGAAAGTACATTGGGACAACTTCAAAAACCCACCGAAGTCAAATTCCACGAGGGAAGCGACCGCGTGATGAATACAATCCCGCCCGCCGATTATTCCTTCTTCGAAATGCTGGATAAGGCCGTGCAAGCTGAGCCCGCCGAAGCGCTCGACCCGGAAATTTCCGGACAACTATATGCCATCGGCATTGTAAAAGGAAAGACGTTCGCCCCCGATGAGCGGATGAAAAAAATATTGGTGGAAGCGGCCGCCATAGGCAATGCAGCCAGCCGCACCATCTCGTTCGCTCCGCGTCAAAGTGAAAACTTCGGTTATTATGGGGCCAACTCCCAATGGGTAAACTCGCTGTTCGTCGGCGGATATGAGTTTATGACACCGCCACCGGAAATCACCAAAGAAGGATTGAAGCAATATCCCAGTGACGGCGCTGCCAAACTGAACTCGCGCATCGGTATGTTTTACACGGCCACCGGGATCACACCCGCCATGTGTATGCGTTTGCCGAACATAGGCTCGCAATACCTGGGTGCTTTCTTCGATTCGAAAGGCGTAGCCCTGGACGGCGCCAAGACCTATAAGGTTGTTCTACCCAAAGGCATTCCGGCCGCTAAGTTTTGGTCGCTGACGGTGTACGATAACCAAACCCGCTCGATGCTCGAAACCCCGCAACTGTTTCCACGCTCGGGAAGCCAGAATTATCCCACTCCTGCTGCCGTTACCGAAACCGACGGTTCCACCGTGGTTTGGTTCGGGCCTAAAAAACCTGCGGAAGCGAAGGAAGGCAACTGGATTCAGACTACGCCCGGAAAAGGCTGGTTTACATTGATCCGTTTATATAGCCCACTACCGTCGTTCTTTGACAAGACGTGGAAGGTAGGAGAAATTGAAGAAGTAAAATAACAATCAAAAAAATGATGAAAAAAAATGTATTGATCGTAACGGGGCTTGTGGCCCTTTTCGTAACCGGTTGCGGCACTCCCAATGCTCCTCAGCAGCCTGAAGGCAATGTGGTACAAACCCCTTTCGGTCCGATCACTATGGACGGTGATGTGGTGGCCAAAAGCGACATAGACAAAATCTACAGCGAACTGGCTTTCCAGCAGGCGTGTCAAACATATATGTGGGCAATTCCGTTAGTATCTTTTGCACAATGGGAATATGCCCAGTTCAATGTGATGGGAGCCAAAAGCGGCGATATCGTGTTGTACACCGGCTACGAAAACCTCATTAAAATCCTCACGGCCAACGCCACCACCCCTTATCTGGTGTCGTTCATAGACATGGCTAAAGACGGCGCGTTTATCGTCGAACTTCCTGCGGGCAGCGTGGCCGGCGGCGTGACGGACATGTGGCAGCAGGAAACCGCCGTGATGGGCGAAATGGGTGCAGCCAAAGGCCAACCGGCCAAATACCTGCTCACACCGCCCGAGGGCAAGGATGCCGATGTAAAACTGCCGGGTTACACCCCTGTGAAGTGCCACATGAACAATACCTTCCTCGGTCTGCGCATCCTCGATCCCGATCCCGCGAAGGCGAAAGAGATCATCGCCCAGATCAAAATCTACCCTTATTCCACCCGCACCAAACCTGCGCAGAACAAGGTGTTGACTCCGCCCGCAGGCAAGGATTACCTGCTCGGCCAGCCCAAAGGGATGAACTACTGGGTGCGCCTGCACGCCATCATTCAGGAAGAGCCGGTGCAGGAACGTAATATGTTCTACATGGCCATGTTGCGAAACCTCGGCATAGAGAAAGGTAAGCCTTTCAATCCGACCGAAACGCAGAAGAAAGCGTTGTTGGACGGTGCCAAATACGGCGAATTGATGACACAGGCCGTCACCTTCGACAAGCGTTTCGCGGACATCAAGCATTGGAGCGACAGGGGATGGGAGTATGTGATCACAATGGATAACGCCGCCCAGCGCACGGGCACCTACGAGGAGTTGATGCAGCGCACGGCCTATTTCTACGAAGCCGTCACATTCTCCGCCGCCATGATCTCCAAAACCCCCGGCGAGGGTCAGGCTTACCTGGGAAGCTACACTGACAACAGCGGCGCATGGCTCGACGGTGCGAAAAGCTACACACTTCATATTCCGGCCAACCCACCCGCAGCCCATTTCTGGTCTGTAACGGTGTACGATTCCGAAACCCGCTGCCTAATCGTCAACGACCAGAAGAACGCCGACCAGTCGTCGCGCAAGGATGTGGTGAAGAACGCCGACGGATCGGTAGACCTCTACTTCAGCCCCACCACCCCGGCCGGCAAGGAGAAAAACTGGGTACAGACCGTTCCGGGACGCCACTGGTTCGCATACCTGCGCCTCTACGGCCCAACCGAACCTTATTTCGACAAGAGCTGGAAGATGGACGATGTAATGGAAGTGAAATAATAGTATTGCAGTGTTTGCTTTAATACTATAAACTTTCAGGACACAAAACGCAATAGAGAACGCATCAAAAAGATGCGTTCTCTATTGCGTTTTAACCAGTGATTCCTTAATCCTTAAAAACTCCTGCTCAGCATCTATAGCATTAGTTATAATTTGTATCTTTGTATTCCTAATTATAACATGGTGCCAAACATGAAAAGTGACATTGAAATTGCCAGAGAAATAAAACTCGATAATATTACAGATATTGCTAAAGGAATCAATATAGATCCTGAGGATATCTATAACTACGGGAAATATATTGCCAAGGTTCCTGTCTCGGAAATAGATGAAGAGAAAGTAAACAACAGTAATCTTATTCTAGTCACAGCAATAACACCCACCAAAGCAGGCGTAGGCAAGACTACCATGTCGATAGGCTTGGCTATGGGACTTAATAAAATCGGAAAAAAGGCCGTGATCGCTCTTCGTGAGCCTTCGCTAGGCCCGTGTTTTGGGATGAAGGGCGGTGCAGCCGGAGGCGGATATGCACAAGTATTGCCTATGGAAGATATTAATCTGCATTTCACGGGGGACTTCCATGCCATTACCTCAGCCCATAATATGATCTCGGCTTTGCTGGATAACTATTTATACCGTGCAAAAGAAACGGGTGAATACCTGAAGGAAGTTGTTTGGAAAAGGGTTCTGGACATAAATGACAGAAACCTCAGGTATATAGTCACAGGATTGAATGGTTCGGCTAATGGTATCCCTGCCGAATCCGGCTTTGAGATAACTCCGGCTTCGGAGATAATGGCTATTCTTTGCCTGTCGAAAGATATCGACGATCTGAAAAGGAAAATAGGGAAAATCATACTCGGATATAAGCAAAACGAGGATATCTTTACTGTCGATGACCTGGAAATAACGGGAGCAATCACTGTATTGCTAAAAGATGCTATAAACCCCAATCTGGTGCAAACAGCCGAGCATACCCCTGCCGTCATACATGGAGGCCCTTTTGCTAACATAGCTCATGGCTGTAATTCCATTATTGCCACCAAGATGGCGATGTCACACGCTGACTATGTAATCACAGAAGCAGGATTTGGCGCAGATCTTGGGGCGGAGAAGTTCTTTAATATCAAGTGCCGTAAAGCTGGCATTACACCTAAGTTGACAGTAATTGTAGTGACTACACAAGCACTGAAAATGCATGGCAATGTACCGGTTGAGGATATTAAGAAAGAGAATATTGAGGGATTGAAAGCCGGGTTCGATAACCTTGATAAACACATTGAAAATATGCAATCCTTCGGTCAGAAAGTGCTGGTTATCCTAAACAAACATATTA
>JAITVH010000032.1 GCA_031285905.1 Prevotella sp. | reverse complement strand
GAGAAATCTGTAAGGTCAGAGATATTCCATATATTTTCGGATATTTTACTGCATCCTGCGAGTGAAACTTTCCCAGACCGCTCCTCGTCCCGAAATAAGAGATATACACCTTTTTCTTTTGCTATAATTTGCGGACGTGAAATTGGAATTCTTTTCGTACCACCGCCTTTCAACGAAAAGGGTTTATTCCTGAAAGGCAATTCTGCAGTTTTCCATTGTCCTTTATTTGAGTATACTACATGGTATTGAGGTATAACTGATCCTTCGTTGCGCCAATAAGTAGCAATGTAAATATCCCCATGTTTATCTGTGGCCATGGATGTCTGGTTTATCAATTCGCTATTTTGTGGTATTTTACATATATATTCAGCATTATCTAACTTAATGGGAAGGATATACTGTTTTCCGTCCGATTTTTCCCATGTAGAGCCGTTATCGTATGAACGGGCATAACACATATCGTGATTAGTGGAAACATCCCATGTCTCACGCCACACCCAGGAAAGATGAATTACCCCTTTGCTGTCTACACAAGCCTGCCAGTATGCATTCCGCTGATTCTCTCCGTCTAAGAGGTTACTTTGTTTTTGTGTCCAAGTCCGGGTATTGAGGTTATAATGGTTTATCACTAAATTACCCTTTCCCGATTGTCCATCCCTGTAGATAAAAATCATATCCCCGTTCGGCATCCTGAAAAATTCAGGATAAGTGACATTTGTTTCCAGTTTTCCTGTCATTGATTCTTTTTTACCCAACTCCAACGATAAGGGATCTTTTCCTTTTGCATATCTTAAGGGGTGTTCATGGTGATCCCATGAAACATGCAGATAGCCATCTCCGTCAATCATGATGCTGATGGAATTGTGAGCGTCATTTACGTTGCCTTTATATTGGGTGGTCAGTAGCGTCCATTCTTTACTGTTCAATCTCCTTTTACCGAGGACTAATGCTCCTTCAGGATTGTAATAAGCAATAAATTGAGTTCCTTTATGCGTTACCAATGAGTTTTTTCTGAAAATAGTTGTATTCACAGAGTTATTAGCCCATCCGTTTTCTACGGGAATAAGTTTCTGTGAATAGGATACAACAGAAATAAAGAACAAAATAAGGATACTGAAGATTCTCATATTTACTATAAAAGTTAAATCCTGTTTTAACGGGTCTGCTTAAAATTCTACCCGTTTTCTTTCTCCGTTAGCTAGAGTTATTTCGATAGAATTGTTATTTTCGGATATATGTATATCTTTAATTGCCAATAATTCTTTTTTAGTAAATTTCTTATCTCCTTTTTTCCATAATTGTAAAGTCACAAATATTTTCTCTCCTGAGAAGTTATCTTTGCCTCTGATTACAGAGCATTTCGGACTGACAGGATGTAAGCCATCAGCCTCTATAAATTCCATATCTTTCCAACCTTCAAGTGAAATCATGGCTAACTGGTACGCTCCATTATTTATAATATAAGCTTGCTTACCGTTTACCATTTTTACCTCTTGCTTAACAGGTTTATCAAGTTTTGGTAAAGAGTAATGACCTAACTGGAAATCCGTTTTTACAGGAGAGATAACTTTATCTACCCTCAATATCCCATTCGGCAAAAGAATATCTGCCAGTTTGAATTTTATATCGAGATTAGTTTCCAGTTCAGCATCACGCCTGTAAATTCCATCTTCAAAACTCTTGAAGGTATAAAGGCGTAGAACTTCCCATTCGTTTTTACTGTTAAATACTCCGTAGTTCATGGATATTTCGCCTTTTTTGCCGTCAGCCATCCAAGGGAATTCCGTATTATAAGCCAGTTTATTGTAATTCTCCGAACTACGGAATTTCTGCCAATCCTTTGTTACCGTTTCATGACACCAGGAACGCATCTCGGCCGCTCCACTATTTGGGTAGTCTGTTATCAATGAGTTTGATCCTTCCTGAAATTTGTTGTAAACATGATCTTTTTTCAATTCATTTTCCCATGCTCCATTATTTTCTTTTGCTGTCCAGAATCGATTTTCTTTTGGTAATAAAAGAGCTAAAAATGCTTTTCCCATCCAATATACGCTTCCTCTACAACTATAGATTTGAACAGCAGGCTCGAATGGTCCATAGAAGCCTAAGGTGGGAACACTATCTTCCATAAAACCGGGATGCTCTAAAAATTGCAACATCGTGCTAGATGCTATTCGACGCATCCACCCATAATTAATATTGGAATTATTCAAATATCCTGTCAATGCCAATGGTATTACCGCACCAAAACGGTATGGAATGCTGCGTCCCCACATATTCATCTTTCCATCTTTGCTGAACATATACGGGTAATTATCTACTATATCCGATAAATTGTTCATAAATTTTTTAGCATATTCCGGATAATATTTCTTTCCGTACAGTTCTGACCATACCGGCCCGTACATCTGGAAAGCCCACATACTATAATAATCATATGCTGGAGAATCATTATACCAGCCATATCCACGATAAGCTTCCAAACACTCATCCAAGTACTGTAAAAGCAACTTTTCGTTTACTTCATATCCCTTATCTTTGAAAAAGCTCAAGATGAATATGTTGAAAAAACGCCAGTTTGAGCTGACTGTCGGGCCATCACCATAACTTAGCATCATGGCGGCTACCGCGTCTTTCTGTTCCTGCGTCAATGGTTCCCATAGTACTTCGGGGCTTACTGTTAATGAAATAGCCAAAGCTCCGAATTCAACCAATATCTGGCTAGGACCACCATTCCCTCTGTGCTTGATATAGCTGGGATGTTCGGGATCGATAAGATTTAGCAAATTATATCTGTAATAATCAGCTACTTTAATATTGTTCAATACCAAATCAGGCTTTTCTTTTAATAAAGGAGCTGCTACAAATAAAGTACGACAAAATCCTTCAAGCTTTTCAGTAGGCACTTGCCCTTCATTGCGGGGGTAAGTCTTTTCGAACTGCTTCGGAAATTTCATCGCATCGTCCATTGTATGGATATACCTAAATGCACCGTCTAGTATATATTCAGCCGCGTCTACCCAATGTTCACGGGTTACGCCCGTCAGGGGGCTTGTTTTATAATCGGGATTATTAAGTTTATAAGGTTGATCTTTCTTTGCTGCCGCCCAGCTGTTAAAACAGATGAGAAGCAGAAAGAAAAAAAGTAGTGTGTGAATAGATATGATATTTTTTCGCATTGGTGTATTATTTAAGTTTAAATGGAGCAGTTTTTATATATACTTTATAATCCTTAATCATTCCAGGCTTGTTTGCTTCTGCTCTCGGCAAATAGGAAAAGCCTGTGATCTTCTTATCTTCACCCAAATCTATTACAAGTTGGTGTGGATGTTTTGCCTTTATTGTCGAATAATTAGTATGCCAGAATGTAGACTCCTGAAGATCGAATACATTTGTGGCTACATTGTTGGCCGCATCCAGTTCCTCACTGTCGGCATAAACGACTTTCCAGTGTTGGCGTGATACAGGCTTGCCGTCTTCGCCCAATAGTTCCAGTTCAGCCATCGACGCATAATCATCTCCTCCATGAGAGCTTAAGGCTTCAATACAAAAGAAACGGGTGTCTATCGTCTTGCCGAACTTAACATGTTGCCAGCCATTTCCGGGTTTGAATGTACCTTTGTAGACAGGGGTTTCTCCTGTCAAGTTCAAATCTTCTCCCAGTTTGCGGTGTGCATAAGCTCCGTTTCCTCTTAATACATCGAGTATTGGTTTTCTCAAACCTTCGGTTTCTGGTTTTTCGGGAGAAGACATATCCAGTATGATTATTTCATTTTCTCCCTCTTTAAGCCAGCAACCCGGCATATACAAAGTCTGTTGTGGACCTATTTCCCAAAATCGCCCGATTGCATAACCATTTACCCAAACCATACCTTTACTCCAGTTTGTCATATTGAAGAATGTGTCTCCAACTTTGTCGAGCGTGAACGTTGCTTTGTAATATGCCGGATGTTTAGCTGTATTATCTTGTTTTTTATAAGTTTTGTTTTTTGCGAATTCGTAATCAACAGTGATATTATACACC
>JAITVH010000087.1 GCA_031285905.1 Prevotella sp. | reverse complement strand
TCGGAACATAGTATTAGTTTGAACAGACAGATAAGCCTGAACCAATACGCTGTCTTATTGCAGGCAGGTATTGCAAATCTATGGAACAAGCACTATGAGGTAGTCAAAAATTATCCGATGCCCGGCCGCTCGCTTAATGTAATGGTAGGTTTCAGATTTTAATGACATCTAATCAGGAAAAGTAAATATCTAATTAATTATCAATTTAATAATAAAAACGATGAGAAAGATTTTATTAAAAAGCGTATTCTGCGCTATGCTGATTTTTGTACTGTTTTCTTGTAGTAATGATGATAAGGACTTCATCCCTCCATTCGATTTCGATATATCGGATACAGGTTTCTATGTACTAAATTCAGGTAGTCAAAAATTAAGTGTTCCCGGAACGCTTACCTATTTCGATGCCAATAAAAATAACGCGCACCCAGTAAAAGAAGTTTTCCTTAATCAAAATGAATTTGAATTGGGGCATGGAGCGCAAGACATGGTTGTTTATGGTTCAAAGATGTATATTACGATGACTCAGTCAAATTGTATTTATGTTACTGACAGAAAAGGAAAACTACTTAAATACAGTAATGGATCCAATGCGATTATCAGACCACTTAATAGCAGTAATCAACCGCAACAACCACGCTCGATAATTACTAATAAAGGTAATGTATATGTAAGTACGTATGATGGAGACATTCTCCGCATCGATACAACTAAGATGGAAATAGATAAAAAAATAGCTACCGGTGGCACATTCCCTGAAGAAGTTACTATTGTAAATAACAAGTTGTATACTGTTATATCAGATTACGAGGGTAAAGGGAATGGCAAAAGTGTAGTCGCAATTGATCTGGGAGCTTATAGTACAGAAAATATTACAGTAGCTGTAAATCCTACAAAAATAACCAGTGACAAAAATGGAAATATCTATGTCATATCCAATGGAAATTATAATGATATACCTTCGGCTCTTCAGAAAATAGAAGCAGGGACTACTACTGTTACAACACTAGGTTCCAATATAGCTACAGATATGGAAGTGGCAGGGGATAAGTTGTTATTGATGAATCAAGTTTATGATTTTACAACAAAAAAAAGTACGACTAAGTTATTATATTATGATATCAAAGGAGGTAAGATTGTGGATGAATCTTTCGTTGAAAGCGGAAAAGCTGATTTGACCAATACTTATAATATTACAGTAAATCCTGTGACGAATAATATTTACCTTGCGACTTCCGACTACAAGGCCGAAGGTAGTATGCACATTTTTGATGGAAGCGGAAAATACATCAGCTCTTTCAGAACCGGAGGTATTAATCCTATGGGAGCATACTTCATTACAGGTGTAAAATGATAATATAGAAAATGAAACTCTCAAATATCACACTACTTTTTTCTATTATCCTCATCCTCGCAGGCTGCAATAAACGCAAGCCTGCCGGACAGGATAACACGAAGCCGCAAACGGAATACACCGTCTATTATGCAAAAGGCTTTCAGGTAAAAAAGTATGATGAATACACCACCATATCGGTGCGTGATCCCTGGGACACCACGCGCATGCTGCAAACATATGTGCTGGTGGCAAAGAATAAAAATTTACCCGCAAATCTTCCTAAAGGCACACTTGTAAGAACACCTTTGGAAACTGTGGTGACTTATAATACCATCCATTGCTCTACATTGAAAGAACTTGCTTCTGTGGACATCATAAAGGGTGTGTGCGAACCACAATATGTTAAAACGGAAGAGGTGATAGCCGGTGTCAAAGCAGGCTCGATTATCGATTTGGGCATGGCAAGCAATCCCGATGTGGAAAAGATTATAATGCTGTCTCCCGATGCAATTCTTACATCTCCGATCAAAGGGCTGGCATATGGCAGTATTACGAATGCTAAGATTCCTATCATAGAGACGCCCGATTATACAGAACCTCATCCACTGGGACGGGCCGAATGGATACGCTTCTATTCCCTTTTTATAGACAAGGAGCAATTGGCAGATTCTCTTTTTAATATCACTGTAACTAATTACAATAATATAAAAAAGCTTGCCTCTGATGTGTCAAAACGCCCGACGGTATTCATGGATATGCGTTATATGGGAAGTTGGAATATGCCCGGGGGGGGGAGTTATCTGGCGAATATGCTTGCCGATGGTGGCGGAAGTTATTTGTGGGCCGATGATAATACGACTACATTCCTTCCTCTTTCTTTCGAGGCTGTCCTCGATAGAGCCGGAGAAGCGGATGTTTGGCTGATCAGGTATTTTTCCCCCGATGATATTACATACAATAGCTTGGAAAAGGAATATAAACCATATTCTTATTTCAGGGCTTTTAAAGAAAAGAATATATATGGATGTAACACGTCATATTCGACCTTCTATGCCGATCTGCCGATTCATCCCGATTATATACTGAAAGATTTTGTAAAAGTGTTCCATCCGGATCTTTTCCCCGATTATCAGCTGAAGTATTATAAGGCACTGAAATGATTGGTTAAAAATATAAAAAGCAGCTAATTTTTATTAGTTGCTTTTTTGTTGGGTGAAAGACGGGGCTCGAACCCGCGACCTTCGGAACCACAATCCGACGCTCTAACCAACTGAGCTACGATCACCATCTCGCAATTGCGGTGCAAATATAGGTAAATTTATTATATTGGCAAGATCCGAACCCGAAAAAACTTCAACTTTCTTGCGTATCAAGTAATTTTTTTGATTAATTGCTATTATTCATAGTTCATAACTATTTTTGTCTCTTCAAAATAAGTTCATCAATGAGTATCTTAAAGAACTATGCTTTTACGCTGATTCTACTTTGCAGTATTCTTATCGGAGGATTATGCGGAATTTTTTTTTGGAGAGGCCACTTCTGTTGTGAAGCCTATAGGAGATGTCCTTCTTAATTTAAAGTTTGTCCTCATAGTACCTCTTGTTTTGCTTAGCGTTTCCTCGTCTATATACAACATGAGGGAATCCAATATGGTAGGCAATATTATTTTCGTATTCATGCTCACTGCCGTTATCGGTGCCATTGTTGCATATGTTTTTACATTGATATATAATCCACTGGACGGAATCGATAAGTCCGATCTCATGGCTTCTTTACCCGATCAATCCATCAAACAATTGTCTTCAGCAGAAGTCTTTGTCAATTTGTTTACAGTATCCGATTTTCATCTGCTTTTCACAAAATCTAGTCTGTTGCCATTAATCATATTTTCTACATTTCTGGGACTTGCTACTTCATATTCCAAGGAAAAAGGCAAAGTGGTTGCTGATTTTTTAAATTCGGGAGCTTCTGTTATTATGAAAATGATGGGAATTATTATGAAGGCTGCACCATTAGGGCTGGGATGTTATTTTGCCGATACGGTAGGCAGGCTGGGAGGGCAAATATTGAATGGGTACATGCATGTCTTTATTCTTTATCTTATCCTCACTACTATTGCCTTTTTCGGATTAAATTCCATATATGTCCTATTGGCAGGAGGGGAAAAAGGTTTTCTCGCTTTTTGGAAGAATATATTAACACCTGCGCTCACTGCGATAGCAACATCTTCCAGCGCGGCGTGTATCCCTGTAAATATTGAAGCGTCGAAAAAGATGGGAATACCCGATAGCATTGCCGAAACAGTTATTCCCTTAGGTACAAATATTCATAAAGATGGTTCAGTAATGGCAGGTGTGCTGCAAAACTCTTCTATGTTGTAAACCAAATAAACCGAGTATTATTTTTACGTTTTAACAAACTGAGTTATTTTTGTATCAGGAAGTTGAAGAGGAAACAGGCTCTGCTGGGGAGCAACCTGCCAGCAATAGGCTTCCTGCGTTACACTGTAACAATATAGGCGG
>JAITVH010000003.1 GCA_031285905.1 Prevotella sp. | reverse complement strand
CAATATATCCAGAATCAGGAGATCGAAGAACTTCAACATACTGACAATTTCTCTGTTGGAGATAAACTTTAGGCGGCTTCAGCCGCAATTCAACCTACCGGCTTCATCCGGTAGTGGTTGAGTTTGTGTCTTGACTAGGGGGACACTTTATAGTCCGGTTAGTTCTTTTTTAAACATAAAATTCATACGATATTAATATTAGCTTAAACGTTTTATTCAAAATTGTCACATCTATCGTCAGATTCAACAAACTGAGAATGTTTTCTACACCAAAACATCCCTTTTCTGCTATCCCATTCAGCATATCTACACCTTGAACAACGTCGCATATATTTCCTCCTTCAAATATTAAATTTACACTTAGTATAACATAAATTATGGTAATTTTCAACAATACTTACATTAATTCTATTAAATTTATCTTTTTGTTTATTTTCATTGATAACTGGATAGAATGCAATAAAGTATATTAAAAGTAAGCGATGAGTAAGATACTGTTCCCCAAACCAAGGATTATGTGAACTCAACCACTATATGCCGACTACAAAAATGAGCCCAAAGGCATAGGGATTTTATTGTCATGATGTGATTTCATTAAAGATTGCTGCTCTGGCATTATTGATATGGAAACACTAACACCGGAAAACAGAGACCCTTTGCCAATATAAGCTATTTTGCCTTATTTTAGTTCTGTCAATAATGGTTGGCACGAGGCTCGAAAAAATTATGCGGCGTTAGCCAACGCCTCAAAAAATAGTTTACGTTTGACAAAAGGTGGAAGCCACCGATAGAATGACAAATACGGTAGCTGTTCCAGTAGCCCATAAAATATCTGAAAACAATAGATTTAACATAATCCATGTTTAATAGTTTAGTATTTAATCTGCCATAAATAACTTCTTTTTTAAATCTAGCCCACATGCTTTCGCACTTAGCGTTATCATGGCAACGGCCAGCCGCTGAATTCATGCTTTGATAGATGGGCTTATTAGAAAGATAATTACGGAATTCATCACTGATATAACTGCGACCCCCTGTCCGTATTATACCGAATTCGGTATAATACGGACCAAGACGCGCAGGTCTCCAGTATTGATTATACAAGCTTCCTCAGAAATACCGGAATCCGCCAAAGTATGGATGGCAAAGCACGCTGGGTTGACAATGTCATTATTGAACGTTGGTTCCGAAGCTTGAAGTGTGATGACATTTATATAAACGAGTATCAAACCCCAAAGGCATTACGTCATGGAATCGGCGAATATGTCCAGGAATACAACTATGAACGCCCACATCAAAGACTTGCTTATAGGCGCCCAGCAAATGTTTATGATGGGGCATAGCTTAAAACCTCATTGGGGTGCCGCCTGTTTCCGCAAACCTTGCCGTAGCTTCTCAAAATGCCCTGATATTCATACCGACGGCGAGGGGAACTCAGGAATATCTTGTTTTAAATACGCCGTCACAGTATTGATTATAGCATTTTGAGCACTCTGCCGCGGCAAGGCCAAGCCGCCTTCGGCGGTTGCTAGGTTTAACCTCTGGCTCCAATAATCTAGGAATATCTGATGTAGATTTTTTATATTGAGTCACTTCATTTTTTTATTTTGTGTCTTGACTAGGGGGGACACTTTAAACTTTGTATGTTGATCCTGCAAGCATCTCTTTTACTGTAATGCCATTACCATTACCTACTGTGCTATAATCCAGATTACTACCTGCTGAATCGAAACATTTCCACCAGTTAAACCGGAAATTTCAAAATGATAACTTTCGCTTGTTTGGGGAACGAAAGAATACATATTTCTTTGGTCTGTAAACTGAATACTATCAAACACATTTGTGTAACTAGTAGCACATCGCACTTAAAACCTAGGATATAAACTTTTCAACTGCTAACTTTACTAGTTTCATCATTGTATGCTCTCATTTGTTTTATACCTCCATATTTTTTTTAGTTTATCAGATGAGCTTCTCGTGTCAATTTTTATGATACAGGATCATTAATCTAAAGCCATAGAATACAAAGTTTCGCTTTCGTTCAACGCAAAATCCTGCCATTGACTATATTCCTTCGAGTTGGATTCATAGTGATGATCGATGAATTCACCTTCTTGAATTACATTTGAAGTATATCGCCACCTAAAGAGTTTGCCATCTTTGAAATATAGCCTGTGAGAATCCAAACTTTCAATATATGCAAATATTAGATTACCATTTTCATATTCGTAAATTCTTAAATAATCGAAGTCATTTATACCTTTCTCGACTGCTATCCTCGTTACTTTACCTTTATCCATATAAGCTGTGATACCTGAAGATACATATATTATATTGTAGGTATTATTCGATATAGCATCGGCATCTTTTTCCCATATAACCCTGATACGATCTACCTCATCTTGAATCTCACTATTTGACATTTTGGCACTCTCAAATGAAGGTATTTCAGATTTTGGAGAAGTTGATTGTTGCTCCGCTGAAAGTGATTGTTCTTTTGGTACAACCGAGGTTACAGATAAATGTGTTTGTTCATTGTTATTAGTCAATTGTTTCCTCTGTTCTAGAGATACAGAATTACTTGGTAGTACATTAGTCTCTTTATTAATCTTAGTATATGGTATGATAATATAAGTTAAAATTGATAATATAATAGTTATAACAGCAATCCACAACAAATGTCTCGGTGCAATTTTATTATCGGTTGCTTTTATATATCTATCTAAATTTGATTTAATTGTAGGATCGGCAATTGCATGCTTGTAAAATTTGTTGCTTATTATACTGTTAGAATCTTTAATATTAGCTAAATCATCCTCTTTCGATATCTTTAGATCAACACATAACAGCCCTAAGAAAGCATAAGCATATGACGGGTTATTGTTCAATACACGATTAAAGTATATGGCAGAATTTTTCCAGTCAGCGTTCCTGGCAAACTGCCACGCAAGAGTCATCATAGTACTTATGCTTACAGCCGGCACTACCGGTGCTTGAA
>JAITVH010000082.1 GCA_031285905.1 Prevotella sp. | reverse complement strand
AGAACTATTCGCAACTATTGTGCGACAGGAAGAATAAAAGGGGCTTTCCTAACAGGTAAAACATGGAATATACCCGAAGATGCCCTTTTACCTCAAAAGAGTAGTAGCCGATTCAGTGATAATCCTTTGCTCAATATCCTTAAAGAGCAAAAAGATATGAAGCTGAAAGGGGGAATCTATCATCGTACACAGATTGACTTAACCTACAATTCCAATCGTATCGAGGGAAGTAAGCTAACCGAGGAGCAGACCCGCTATATCTTTGAAACAAATACAATAGGAGTAACCAATGAGACTATTAACGTGGATGATATAATCGAAACGTCCAACCACTTCCGTTGTATCGACTTGATTATTGAGAAAGCAAAGTCAAAACTTGCCGAATCATTTATAAAAGAGTTACACTATATACTTAAGTCCAGTACTTCGGATAGCCGTAAAGATTGGTTCAGGGTAGGCGATTATAAGAAACTTCCCAACGAAGTGGGAGGTATGGAAACATGCTCGCCTGATGAAGTACAAAATACGATGAAAGAACTACTCAATAATTATCATTCCCAAAAGGGTAAAACGATTGAGGATATAATTGAGTTTCATTACAAATTTGAATGTATACATCCATTTCAAGACGGTAACGGGCGTGTAGGACGCCTCATTATGTTTAAAGAATGTTTAGCTAATAACCTGATACCTTTTATTATTGATGAAGATTTGAAATGGTTTTATTATAGGGGATTGCAGGAATGGGAAAAAGCACAGGGTTATTTAATTGATACCTGCCTGACAGCCCAAGACAAATACAAAGACGTACTTAACTATTTCAAGATTGATTATTAAATATAAAAACAAAAATACTATCTTTACACTATCGCTTAGGAAGGAAAAGTCCTCTTAAATTCACTTTCAAAACAAAGTGAAAATCGAGTGAAAAGAGAAAAATACAATATAGCTAATATACTGACAGCATACGGGTTAGTTGATTAGAAATAAATCCGTCAACGCCCACAATTCATTATCAAGCAGTTAAGAATAAAACCTTAGCTGCTTTGTCTTTTCGGTTGAAACTAAGTTGAAACTTCAGCCTTTATTTACTACTATCACTCACGACCCTTTCGATGAACTCTCATTATCATATAAGCCAGTACACAAACAATTTTTGATAGAGCCAGAGATTAAGAAACTACTATCTAAGCAATTTGATAATGAGAGACTGGAAGAGGTCAGAGATATTTTTGCTTTTCAGTGTTTCACGGGCATTGCCTACATAGATGTAGCGAACTTAACTACTGATAATATATATGAAGACGGTTTCGGGCAAAAGTGGCTGCGCCTAAGCAGACAAAAATCAGATGTAGAAGCCAATATTCCATTATTAGAGATTCCTTTGAGTATTATTCGTAAATACAGGAAATTAGGAAGTGACAAACTTCTGCCTATGCATACCAATCAAAAGATGAATGAATATCTGAAGGAAATTGCAAATTTATGTGGAATAAAGAAGAAAATCACAACTCAAAAGTCTGTATTTGTGCAAATTACGACCAATTCTTCCGGTTTACCTTTCAGGTTTACAGTTTTGCCTCAACTATAATCCTTGCCAATAGAGTATCCATTGCTAATGTATCCAAAATGTTAAAACATTCTTCCATCCGTATGACTCAACACTATGCAAAAATACTTGATCATAGCATTATAGAAGATATGGAAAAGGTTAAAGCGAACTATTCTTCAATCACTAAAATATAAAAAAGATAAACTATCTTCTGCATTGTAAATAAATATTCTCAAAGAAGTTTTTCTTTGAGAATATTATTAATATTAGAGCATCACTATCCCATCAATGGCAGCCACTTGCCTATAATAAATTACAATATCGTCTGCATCACTTACCGGAGCTTTTACTGTAATACTCGAATATTTACCATTTTTGCTATCTTTTGTAGAAAAACTCGCATTCGAATTCTCAAAAATCGAATACAATTTTGCTATCTCATCCTGTTTGGTTGATAAGATAAACTTGAAAATATAATCCTTAGGAAATGTATGCGTTTCCTCAAGCTTTTTCTTAAACTTCAGATAAAAATCATCAATATGCTGAATTTTATCATTCTCTAAAATTTCTATTTTTCCATTCATACAAACTGTAAAACAAACATCAAACCAATATTATATTCTTGCCAAAGTGTCATTAACTATCTTTTTGCTCTAAAAATTTGTTAATATAAAAATTCTTTATATATTTGCATCCGTAAAATTAAATACTAACCCTTAAAAATTAGAGAAAGGGTATAATTATGTTGGTCAAAAAATAGAACACAAAACACTCAGAAACTAATTTGGTTTATCGGGACGATGAACCTGACAATATTTACATATCTATCACGATTTACGGCTGCAAAGTTGATAGTCATTGGTTAGTTTCAGCTCATCATCAAATTTTATTATTAATTGCTGATATATCAGCTTGCAGGGATTATTATATCCGTTTAGCTGCGCTGTATCACAATCAAATTGTTAAGTCATGGACAATTTTGCAACAGAGCAGGATTGGATTATGTCGTGCAATCTCCATCCTAAAAGATGGAAGGCCCGTCGTAAACAAACTGCTTCAGATAAAGAGATAATAGGCCTATATAAAGAACTCCGATCCCTGTGGCACATTATATCCAATATGGAGTATGAAGAACTTGAAGTACCCATACAACGGGGATATAAACGTCATTTCGAACTTAGTAAAAGTATAAAGTGGGGAGATGAAGCTAATTTTTTTCAGGGGATATTAAATAAAATAAATATAGTTCAATACAGTAAGGATAAGCAATTCAAAAAGGTAAGATCAAGGCGTTTAGGTAAATATAAATACCGGAAGAGGGGTAATCCTATGTTGTTGGATTTAACAGAACAGCAATTCAAAACCTTAGGAGAAAAAGAAAAGTGGTATTTCTATCCTATCGAGACTTATTATTCAAATACTAAGCTTTGGATTACCAGATATCGTTTCATCGAGCCTTGGCGTTTTGAAATCCGCATACGTCCCAATATGTTAACAAAAATTCAAAAATGTAATTGGAATGCCGAACGTAGGAAAGATGAAATAGAATCTTATCTGGAAACAAATAAGTTATATGTGAAAACAGAAAAAACAAGGAGAGCATATAGATATTGGCTAAGGGATGAGTGGTACTACCGTCCACCTTTAGAAAACCCTCTCCAAAACAAACCATTACACAAAGTAATGGAAGAATATAACGAAGAAAAACAATTATGGGCATACAACCAAAAGAATTAAGTAAACTGGGATATACCAACAATATAGCGCGAAGTTTAGCGATAAATACAATAAGCAAGCACTGCAAGCACAATACAAAAGAAGATGTTATAACAACTTTGATCGATTTGTTGGACAACCCTGAAAGATATAAAGGTGACGAAATATGGGGCAAACTGGCAGAACATTTTTCTCCAACCCTGACAGGCAAGCAGTTTACTGTTTATAACCTGCTGGATACACCTTTATCCTATAAAACTTACGGCGGTAAGTTTATCGAGAGTCTGGCAAAACAACAGATGGAACTGGCTATGCGCCTGCCTGTAACTGTTGCCGGGGCTTTAATGCCAGATGCACATGCCGGTTACGGATTACCTATCGGAGGAGTGCTTGCAGTAGAAAATGCAGTCATCCCTTATGCGGTAGGCGTAGATATCGGTTGTAGGATGAGCCTGACAGTATTTGACGCAAAGAGCGATTATCTGAAACGCTATTCACACCAGATAAAAGGGGCGTTGAAAGAATATACTCACTTTGGCATGGATGGATGTTTAGGCTTTCCACAAGAACATGAGATACTGGACAGGAGCGACTTTCAACTGACACCACTACTCAAAATGCTTCACGGAAAAGTTGTCCGCCAATTAGGTTCATCCGGTGGAGGAAACCACTTTGTAGAATTCGGTGACATTGAATTAACAGAAAACAATGTATTGAACCTTCCGCAAGGAAATTACATGACTTTACTCTCGCATTCCGGTTCGCGGGGTATGGGTGCAGCTATTGCACGGCATTACAGCGATATTGCAAGAGAAGTGTGTAAGTTGCCAAGAGAGGCACAGCATTTTGCATGGCTCGGACTTGATACTGAAACCGGACAGGAATACTGGATGAGTATGAATCTGAATCTGGCAGGTGATTTTGCACAGGCATGTCACGAACGGATACATATCAATCTGTCAAAAGCTCTTGGATTAAAGGCAATAGCAAATGTGAATAATCATCACAATTTTGCATGGAGGGAAGAAATCGCAACAAGCCGATATGCGATAGTACATCGAAAAGGAGCAACTCCGGCAGGCAAAGGCGTTGCAGGATTTATACCGGGGAGTATGGCAACAGCCGGGTATCTGGTTTGTGGAAAGGGTGAAATAGATTCGCTCAATTCAGCATCTCATGGTGCTGGCCGTGCAATGTCGCGCTCGAAGGCAAAAGAGCAATTCACACAATCTGCATTGAAGAAACTTCTTTCGCAACAAGAGGTTACTTTGATAGGGGGCAGTGTAGAAGAGATGCCATTGGCATATAAAGACATCGACAGGATAATGCAGGCACAGGAATCGCTAGTAGAAATTCATGGCAGGTTTATGCCGCGGATAGTAAGAATGAATAAAGAGTAAGGGTTATGAGTAATAAAATATACTTACAAATCACCTCTGGCCGTGGCCCTGCAGAGTGTTGCCGTGTGGTAGCATTAGTCATGGAAAGAATAGTAGTACAAGCTAGAAAACAGGGATTAACAGCAGAGGTGATCGAACGGGAAGAAGGCGAGATAAACCGTACTTTATTTTCGGCAATTATATCGCTTGAAGGTCATAAGTGTGAAGAAATAGTTGACGAATGGGAAGGCACAGTCCAATGGATTGCCCAAAGTCCTTACCGCATTTTTCATAAACGGAAGAACTGGTTTATCGGAATAAAATCCTTTACACCGATGGAACTAAGCGATATAGAAACAAAATATATCACATACCAGACGATGCGGGCATCAGGTGCAGGCGGGCAACATGTCAACAAAACAGAGTCGGCAGTCAGGGCAATACATGCACCTTCGGGATTGACTGTAACAGCATCAGATCAACGATCACAATTGCAGAATAAGAAATTGGCAACCGAACGCTTACTGGTAAAACTTTCGGCATGGAATGAAGAACAGATCATGCAGGAGGCACAAAAGAACTGGAATAATCATAACAACTTACAACGGGGAAATCCTGTAAAGGTTATACAGGAAAGATTAAGTTAAATAAACAATGGAACAAATAAATAAAGAACAATATAGACAACACTTATTCGATAAGAAAGAGGTGTTGAATAACGCTATAGATCAATTAAAAAAAGAGTTTATCGGGATTAACTGTGTAATAGACCAGATAGCAAATGATATCACCCCTTGGTTTTTCTTTCCTGAGATGCAGGATCGTCCTGTTATTATCAATCTGTGGGGATTGACAGGTATCGGGAAAACCTCGGTAATTAAACGCCTGACCGAATTGATCGGATATACTGAACATTATTTCCGTTTCGACCTTGGGGAATGCTCAGGCCAGTATTATGATATTCAGGATTCATTCAAAGATATTTATGATAACTGTGATGGTGAGCCATTCATTATCGGGCTCGATGAATTCCAGCTGGCAAGGACGATCAATGAAGACCAGGAAGAAATAGACCGCGCTTCTATCCGTGCCATATGGGATTTGCTCGATTGCGGTAAGTTCGATGTTATAAATTTCGAATACAATATGAGCTGGTTCGGCAAGCTGATCAAGAAACTGGATCTGGTATTATATAAGGGGGTGGAAGTTGAAAAAGGATATATCACCGAAAACGAAGATATATACTGGGATATAGTGAATCCTGACAATAAGCCGGAGGCGAAAAAGGACAAGAAAGGTGAAAAGACTCTTTTTGTCTCTGAAAACGAACTGAATTCCATTTTTAATATGGTCGATCACCTGTTTCTGGTAAAAAATGACCTACAGAAAAAGCTGAATGAAATGGATGGCGACCAGATAGTCGATTACCTCATCTATCTGTATAAAGCATCGTTGAAACCTAAAACCGTAGACTGTAGCAAATCATTGATATTCGTTATGGGAAATCTGGATGAGGTATATACGATGAGCCGCAACTTCAATCCTGATATGAGCGCAAACGAGTTTCACCGTCAGTCGACAGAGATAACTGTAACAGAGGTGAAGCAGGCTTTGCTCAACCGTTTTCGTAGCGAACAAATTGCCCGTTTGGGGAACAACCATATTATCTATCCGGCTTTCGATGAGAAATCATTTTATGGAATTATCCGCCTGGAACTGGATAAAGTGAAAAAGAAAGTGGCTGATACTTATGGTTTAGAGATGTTATTTGACCAGAAGGTAGAGCAATTGATCTATGAAGAAGGGGTATATCCTACACAGGGAAGCCGCCCTTTGTTTACCACTGTTCATCAGATAGTGAATACCCGTTTGGGCAAGATACTGAACGAAATATACCTGGATGGATTTGAAGCCGAATCGATTCTCTTTACCATAAATGAAAGAGCTTCTGAAAAAGATAGTGCAGCGTTGCAGATCGATTTTTTGAAAAATGGAAATTCCATTCATTATATTATCGACCAACAACCATTGGTATTGGGTAAGCTCCGTCAGGAAAAACAGAATGATGAACAGGCGATTGTCGCTGTACACGAAAGCGGACATGCAATTCTTTCATCCGTATTGATGAAAACAATTCCCGAAGTGGTGTTTTCTGTCACTGCCGACAGCAATAGCGATGGCTTTGTCCTGGCTCGTCCCGAATGGAATTATATTTCCAAAAAGGAGATAACAAACCGTTTGGCTGTGCTATTGGGTGGATTTGTAGCCGAACGCATTATCTTCGGGGAAGAAAATGTTACTGTTGGTTCCAGCTCCGACCTGAGTAAAGCTACACAACTGGCAACTTATGTATTGTATATCTGCGGAATGGGAGAGATGAGGGTTTCTTTCGGCAATGAGAACATGAACGGTACACCTACTGTGATCTTTGATAACAGTAGTGAAACCGTAAATAAGGATGCCAGAGAATTGCTTGTAAAGGCTGAGCAGTTAGCCGAAGAGACATTGAAGAAACAAGAAAAATTATTAATCAAGATGGCCGATTATTTGAGTGATAAACGTACATTGACAAAAGAACAGGTAAAAGAATTCGTCAGGCAATATGCCGTTGATTTCGATATAAGTGAAATTATTGAAGATGCCGAACATCTGTTCTACCGTAATCACTTAAAAGGGTTGGTAGAAAAATATAATTAAAATGACAGAACAAGATAAAAAACGGATTGGCAAATTCCTGAGCCTTGTACTTAGGCACGATCCGGAGAAAATAGGAATAGAGCTCGACGAAAACGGTTGGGCGAATGTAAAAGAACTTATTGAGAAATGTAAAAAACACCGTTATCATTTTTTGATGGAAGATCTGATCGAGATTGTGGAAACGAATGACAAACAGCGTTATTCATTCAATGAAAAGCGGAATAAGATCAGGGCTAACCAAGGCCATTCGATAGATATAGATCTGGCTTTATCGCCTGTGGAACCTCCCGAATTCCTGTATCATGGAACGGCAACACGTTTCCTTTCTTCGATTATGAAACAGGGTATTGTAAAAGGTAACCGTCAGCATGTTCATTTGAGCAATGATAAAGAAACGGCAACAAAAGTTGGTTCACGGCATGGCAAACCGGCAATACTCATCATCATGGCAGGCAAGATGCACAAAGACGGTATTTTGTTTTACCAGTCCGACAATGGCGTTTGGCTGACTGATTATGTGGATGTGAAATATATATCGGAGTAAAAATATTGATAAGTTTTTAGAAAGCTTATCTATATGATATTTAGATTTTAGCCATTAGCTGTCAGTATGAAAAAGACGGTAAAAAGTGTTACATCTGTTACTTTTTAGTTAAAGGCCCCCTAACCCCCGGAGGGGGAATTGAGAAATAAGGGTATCATTTTTATATTCCTCCCCCTGGGGAGGCAAGGAGGGGCCGGTTACTGTCACCTTTGTTACTTTTTAGTTAAAATAAAAAATTATGAAAATTATAGATATAGGAATTAACCTGATGCATCGGTCATTTAATGAAGATCGGGAACAGGTAGTACAATCCGCAATTGATGCGGGAGTTAGCCCGTTGATAATAACGGGGACAAGTGAAAGGAGCAGCATCATTGCTGCAAAATATGCATCGAAATATCCCGGAAAGTTGTATAGCACAGCCGGAATACACCCACATGATGCAAAATCATGCACGCCGGAAACAATTAAGAATCTGGAAAAGCTGGCAAAACAGGATTGTGTGGTTGCCATTGGTGAATGCGGACTGGATTATAACCGGGACTTCTCGCCCCGGGATCTACAACGCAAGTATTTCGAGGCGCAGATTCAACTGGCATGTGAAACCGGGCTTCCGTTATTTTTACATGAAAGGGATGCTTTTGAAGATTTTTATAGAATCCTTGAAAAGTATAAGAATGATATAAGCCATATGGTTGTCCACTGCTTTACAGGACGGAAAGAAGAACTGCTGGCATATCTAGGGCTAGGGTGCCATATCGGCATCACAGGGTGGATATGCGATGAACGCAGAGGTAAGCATCTGATAGATTTAGTTAAGTTGATTCCGCAAGATAAACTGATGATTGAGACCGATGCGCCATTCCTTACTCCGCGTAACCTGGAGGATAAGCCAAAGGACGGACGCAACGAACCCAGGTATCTGGTACATATTCTGGATGAACTGGCCTATCATCTGGATGAAGATATGGAAGATTTAGCTGAACAAACATATAAGAATACAAAACGATTCTTTAATATATAATGAGTAATTAATCCTTTTAAAATTGAGGTCATGTAATTGTTTGGTTAATACGGGATATGTTCCCGATTTTAGAAAATCCGAGAGAATATTTTTGTAGGGTAAAAGATATGTATAAGTGAACAAAAGTATTTGATGATATTCTTTTATAATATAACTACCTTTATTTCTTATACATACCAAAATAATAAAAAGGTCTGAGACCTTATTTATAAATTAAACAATTACAATTATGTTATCAGAAAAATACGGTCGTACTTATCATTTCCCTTTTTCACCGGGAACGACAAGCGACGACCGCTTTAATCATACATACTGGGAAGATATCCGGAAGATAGAAGCCCTTGTACATACCGAGAAACTGGATGGTGAAAATAATTGCCTCAACCAGTTAGGGGTATTTGCCCGGTCGCATGTTGCCCCTACCACCTCGCCCTGGACACATCAGATACGCGAACGCTGGGAGTTGATCAAACATGATCTGGTAGATATTGAACTCTTTGGTGAAAATCTATATGCCGTTCATTCAATAGAATATAAACGGATAGAAGAATATTATTTCGTGTTTGCAGTCCGTCAACTGGACAAATGGCTGTCGTGGGAGGAAGTAAAATTCTACGCTGCCATGTTTGATTTTCCTGCTGTTCCCGAATTGAAAGTACAGCCAACAGAAGGTCTGACAGAAGAATTATTGAAACAGCAGATTACAGACTGGGCACAAGAGCCGAGCACTTTCGGTTCATTTGATCCGAAAGCAGGGGAAGATTGTACCCGTGAGGGAGTTGTCAGCCGTAATACAGGTGAATATCCTGTAAGCGAATTTATGCACAATGTATTTAAGTATGTCCGCAAAGGACATGTGAAAACAGATGAGCACTGGACCCGTAACTGGAAACGGGCAAAGTTGATCTGGGAAAGGAATTATGGAAAGGAAGAATAAGAATGATCTGGCAACTAACTCAAAATAAAGACTGGGCCGTCCTGGAGAACCAATTCTCATGGGTGGCCGATATGAAGCATGTAAAGCAGCATAAGGTTCACCATGCGGAAGGGAATGTGGCTATTCATACACAGATGGTGATAAATGAATTGCAAAACAATTCCATCTATCAATCTTCAGAGGAACAGGTAAAAGAAATCCTTTGGACAGCTGCTTTGTTGCATGATGTGGAGAAACGCTCCACCTCAGTCGATATGGGCGATGGAATTATAAATGCAGATGGTCATGCCCGGCGTGAAGAATATACTGCACGCACTATTTTATTCAGAGATATACCGACACCGTTTTATATCCGTGAACAAATTGCCTCATTGGTTCGGTTTCATGGATTACCTCTATGGTTAATGGAAAAACATAGTCCGGCAAAGAAAGTACACGAAATATCGCTTCGTTTAAATACACAACATCTTAAGTTATTGGCTGAAGCCGACGCCAGAGGCCGTATCTGTGAAGATCTCGGTTTCCTGCTCGATTCGTTAGACCTGTTTGAACTGTTTTGTAAAGAACAGGATTGCTGGGGGAAAGCAAAGCACTTTGCTACGCCGAATGCCCGATTCAGGTATTTCAATACACCCGATAGTTATGTAGATTATATCCCGTTCGATGATTTTAAGTGCGAAGTGACTCTGATGTCCGGATTGCCGGGAATGGGTAAGGATCATTATATTCAATCCTTAGATAAAGATATTCCGGTAATTAGCCTGGATGCTATCCGGAGAAAGAATAAGATCAGTCCCACTGATAGGTCGGGGAATGGATGGGTGGTGCAAACAGCGAAGGAAGAGGCCCGTTCTTATTTGCGTAGAGGGCAGGACTTTGTGTGGAATGCAACGAATGTTACTCAACAGATACGTAGCCAGTTAGTAGACTTGTTTGTGTCGTATGGAGCTAGAGTCAAAATTGTCTATGTGGAGAAGCCTTATGAACTATGGCGGGGTCAAAACCGTAACAGGGAATACCCTTTACCTGAGAATGTGTTGGATAAGCTACTATGTAAACTGGAGATACCTCAGTTAACAGAAGCGCATGAAGTAGAATATATTTTTTGATAATGGCAAGGCGTATATTTGTATATTTGCCTTATTTGTTTTATATAGGATAATAATAAGGTTACAATATATTCTGATTCTGATGGATTTATCATTTCTAAATATTTTATAATCTAAATAGATTTATAAATTAAAGGATTAATAATCTACTATTTTAGGAAGCAATGCGTTTAGTATTTCTGCTACGGATTCTTCTACAGATAGAAGTTCCGTATTGATATACACGTCCGGATTTTCAGGTTTTTCATATGGAGAATCTATTCCTGTAAAATTGGTGATTTCACCTGCCATAGCTTTTAGATATAAGCCTTTCGGATCACGCTGTTTGCATGTTTCTATTCCGGCATCAACAAATACTTCATTGAAACATGGCCCTACTATTCTGGCAGCCTGCCCCCTATCCTTTCGGTAAGGTGAAATAAACGCAGCAATCACTACCAGCCCGGCATCGTTCATCATTTTGGCTACTTCGCTGACTCTCCTTATATTTTCGCTCCGGTCTTCAGGTGAAAATCCCAGATCGCAGCAAAGTCCGTGGCGCAAGTTATCTCCATCTAAAATGTAGGTACTGATTTTCTTTCCAATCAATATTTTCTCTATCATTTTGGCAATGGTGGATTTTCCCGACCCGCTCAGCCCGGTAAGCCATATAGTGAGAGGTTTGTGACCAAGCATACTATGCCTTTCAGTCTCTGAGACACCACTCGTTTCTTTATATATGAATTTATTCTTTTGCTTCTTGCCTTCATCTGTTTTTTGGCTCAGTATAATTCCCCCGCCAGATGTTTGATCGGTATTACGGTCTATAAGGATAAACGAGCCCATAGAACGGTTCTGCTCGAAAGTATCGAAAATAAGGGGACGATGTAGTTGCAATTCTAGCCTGCCTACATCGTTCATACTCAAATCTGATGTTTTATTTCTCGATAGCTTATTTACATCATATTTGTACCTGATCGATTTTACAGTTACCGGTACAGTCTGGGCATTACTTTTAAGAAGGTATTCGCATCCCGCCTGTAATGGTGATTCATCCATCCATACCATCATCACTTGTATAGATGTACCTATATGAGGAACATTACCGGGTTTGGCCAAAACTGCACCACGCGAGATATCCAGTTCGTCTTCCAGCGTTATTACAATTGGCTGTGGAACAAATGCCTCTTGCAAATCCCCATCAAATGTAACGATGCTTTTTACTCTCGAACGCTTTCTGGAAGGGAGTGCGATTATTTCATCACCTTGCCTTACAATACCCGAAACCACCATGCCGGCATATCCCCGAAATGTTGAGTCTGGCCTTATCACATATTGAACCGGAAACCGAAAGTCGAATAAATTACGATTACTTACAAGAGGTATTGTTTCCAGATAATTTAACAATGAACCTCCCGAATACCAATCCATATTAGTACCCTGTTTTACAACGTTATCTCTTTTAAGTGCCGATATGGGTATAAAATGAAGCGAATCTATATTGAGTTTACTCGAAAATTTGAGATACTCGTGTCGTATGGATTCAAAGACCGATTCGCTGTAATCTACTAAATCCATCTTGTTAATTACAACCACAATTTTACGTATCCCCATGAGGGTTGCAATCAGGCTGTGACGTCGGGTCTGGTCTTTTATCCCGTTCTGTGCATCCACCAGTATGAGGGCCATATCACAGTTTGACGCTCCGGTTGCCATATTGCGCGTATATTGTTGGTGACCGGGGGCATCGCAAATTATATACCCTCGCTTTTCGGTCGAAAAATACCTGTATGCTACATCAATGGTTATTCCCTGTTCACGCTCAGCTCTTAATCCATCAGTCAACAAAGACAGGTCAAACTCGTCTTCTGTTGTATTGAATGTTTTGGAATCCTTGTATATTGCCTCCAGATGATCTTTATATATTAATCGTGAGTCATATAACAAACGCCCGATAAGCGTTGATTTTCCATCATCTACACTTCCGGCAACCAATAGCCGCAACATCTCCTTGCGTTCGTGGCGTTTCAGATATGTCTGCAAATCGTTTTCAATCTGCTCTTTATCCCTGACAATATATCGGTTTTCTTCCATTGTTTATCTGCCTTTAGAAGTATCCATCACGTTTTTTATCTTCCATACTCGCATGCCCATCAAAGTCGATCACCCGCCCCTGTCTTTCCGAAGTATTTACGAGTAACATTTCCTTTACTATTTCATCAATTGTTTCCGCATCGGATTCGATAGCTCCTGTCAATGGCCAGCAACCTAAAGTACGGAAGCGTACTTTGCGCATCTCTATTTGTTCACCGGGCAGTAATTTTATGCCTTCATCTGCCAGGATCAATATTCCTTCGCGGTTTACAACCGGTCGCTCTTTAGCATAATACAAGGGTACAATGGGAATGGATTCAATCTGTATATATCTCCATATATCGAGTTCTGTCCAGTTAGAAAGAGGAAAGACCCTTATTGAATGATTTTTTTTGATCCTTGTATTATAAATATTCCATAATTCGGGCCGTTGATTTTTCGGATCCCATTGATGAAATTCGTTTCTGAAACTAAAGATACGTTCTTTTGCCCTTGATTTTTCCTCATCACGACGAGCCCCTCCAAAGGCAGCATCAAATCCATATTTATCCAAGGCCATCTTCAAGGCATCGGTTTTCATTATCCGGGTATGCATCTCCGATCCATGATCGAACGGATTAATATTCTGGGCAATTCCTTCGGGATTAGTAAAGACAATCAGATCGAAACCTATACTCTTTTTCATTTTCTCACGAAAATCGATCATTTCCCGAAATTTCCATAGTGTATCGACATGCATCAGCGGAAAAGGTATCCTACCCGGATAAAATGCCTTTTGTGCCAAACGCAGCATTACCGAAGAGTCTTTTCCGATAGAATACAACATAACAGGGTTTTCAAATTCGGCTGCGACCTCACGTATAATGTGCATCGACTCGGATTCCAATTGTTTCAAATTTGTAACCGTATAATCCATAAAACTAATTTAAGTATTTATACAATACCAACAAACCGAGTAAAAGAGTAGCCCAGCCTATTGTTTTACGAAGCATTCCTTCCGGTAGTATTTTTATTGTCTTAGCAGCAGGAATAACCGACAGCATTGAACCCAGGCAAAGAGGTATTGCATAAAACAGATTCAATTTGCCTCCGAGCATGAAAAATGCGATAAGACCGACCAAACATGTAAAACCTTCACAAACGGATGTAATAGCCACGGCTTCCTTCTCCTTTACTCCGGCTGTTAATTGTCCACCTGTCATCAATGGGCCGTATCCGCCTCCTGACAATCCTTTATTGAAAGCTGCAACAGTTCCTAAAAGCAATAACCTGATCCGGCTAAGAGAGTGTTTTGGCTTTTTCACAAAAAAATTACTATAAATCAAATACATCCCTATACACACAATCATTATTGCAATATACAAGTTGATATAATTCTGCGATTGGAGTTTAGTGCCCAGCAAGGTCGCTATGATCACACCTGCTAAAGAAGGTAAAGCCAGGAAATACAAAGTAGTTCGTACACTCTTATTTTTAAGCAGATCGATGTTGCCTTCACGGTGGTGAGCTACTCCGGAAAAAAATCCTGTTAGGAGTTCGGAAAGAAGTATTGCAGGTACAATATCTATACGCACAACACCAAAAGTGAGTAATACAGGTGTTAGCGTCGTACCATATCCCATTCCCAGCGAACTGTCGATGTATTCACAGAAAGCTGATAAAACAACCAGAAGAATAATTATCAGCCATTCGGGTATATCCAAGGGAGCAAATACATTATTTACCGAAAGTACTGCTGTCGCAGCCGCAACTAGCAAGCATATTAGCCAAATACTGATTACTGCTTTCTTAGACATACTGTTATATTAATCGACAATTTTCCACTGTTTTTTGAATATAGTAATTTCTTCGTCGGTATAGAAATGCCTCACAAATGGTGATGAGTATACATTTTTAATTACGTCCGGCATAATTGCCAATTCACTTCTAAATTTCCTGTATTCGATTGCATACCCTTTATTTTCGGCCTTATTCTTTCCTCCCAGTATCCAATCTCCCACCGAAGAAAAATCATTCATCGCTGCCGAAAAAACCCGGTTTATATCTTCAAATCTTATTACAAGCAGGGAGAACCTGCCATATTCATATACTTCATAGCCCTTATGAGGATTGAAAGTTTTATCCAAAATATTGATCCCCGAAAAAGCTTTGAGCTCTTCATTACACCATTTTTCAGGATAATCATAATCTACAGGCGACTCAGGAGTCATTATTTTCAGCAATTCTACATCATGGAGATTTAGCTGCTGAAATATCTGGGATATTATCTGGTTCAGAGGTTCTCTTATTACGGTTATTATTTTGATTTGCTTTTGTGGAGACTCTTCAATGCATTTCCTTATTTTAAGGGCATGCTGTGTATGCATATTCTTATAAAGCCTGTTATCCCAATGTATACTCTCACCAAGTTGGCTCTCCTGTTTATCGAGGTTGGCTTTACTCATGTAATGCATAGCAAAAACAGGGACATGAGGTAAACGCTTAGTTATGGCATCCAGAACAGACATTGATGCCACCTTACCCATGGTATATATCAGGTATATTGAATCATTTGTCTTCTTAGCTTCCTGGCGATATATTAACTTATACTTTGTTTTCTTATAAAAACTATTTGCAGACATTCCAATATTCTGAAACTTGTTTTTAAGTTTCCGGAAGAATACCCTCCATCTTTCGTATGTTGTACCATTTTGAGCCATATCTCTTACTTGTTCAATTGGTAAAAAGCAGGTAAAGCTTTACCTTGCCTGTCAAATAAAGATACCGGAAAGTGTATATCATCCATATATGATAATGCTCCCCAATAAAACATTTCGGAATGCAGGCCGGATATATTTGCAGACAAATATTCCTTGAAATAATCCATATACTCTTTCTGCCCTTCCGGCGAGTAAGGAATATCATCACATTTCCAGTGACCAAACCATGCTGAAGTTTTTTCTTCGGTATTCATATAACCGACCTCGCACAATATTACATTTTTACGGGTTACCATAGTCACAGTGTCAATGGTTTTCTTTAGTTGCTTCAATGGCCCGTGCCACACAGGATAATATGATAGTCCTACCAAATCATAATCAACTTTCCGCATTTCCATTAACTCGTACCATTCGCCAGCCTTCTCTGGTGAATAACTCAAATCGGTATGCAATACAATCAATGCCGACGGAAAATATTCCCTGCACAGGATGTGTGCAATTTTTATAAATTCGACATATTCATAAGGCTTGGTAAGGAAAGGCCAGAGCATCCCGTTAGATATTTCATTTCCTACCTGAATGTATTTAACTTGTATCCCCCGCTTAATTACCTTCTCAAAAACAGAAATAAGGTAATCAGTAAAATAGGTTTTCAATTGCTTCACATTTGCGAAACTCCATGCTTCCGGTATCTGCTGATGCGAAGGATCGGCCCAAGTATCACTGCAATGCACGCACAAATAAAGCTTTTGTTTATTTATATCTACGATGTCATATAAACTCAGTGAATCATCAATGGTCAACAGTTTAGATGTTTGAGAAAATACGCTCAGCCGCAATGTATTTATATCAGCTGAGTCCAGGGTTTCAGCAAGTTTACTCTCCTTTTCATCCAGGAAAAACGGAAAGCCACAATTCAGCATATATGTTGTTACATCGGCTTGTATTCTCATGAGTCGCTCAGTTTCTTCATAAAGCTTTGGTATATTTCTTTATCCTTATCCCGGAGCATTTCTACTAATCCTATGAACTTAGACTTAAGCGAAATATCATATATTTTACCGGGTTTATGTGCATTTCCGGTATAACCTTTATTCCAGTTTAATAACGGATTGAGTTTCCAATATTCCCAGAACGATACACACGACAGGGCATAATTATGAAAATCGTTTCGGGCCGAATTATATGCATTAGATTCTGAAGAACTCTTAAATTCCCTATTTTGAGGGACAACTACCGGAGCAATATAAACCGGTATATTTTGTTTTTCGGCCATCATCATCAAATCGATATCATCCAGATCGATAGGAAACATAAATCGTCTTTCCCATAGGCGGTATGTAGTCCATATCAGCCTCAGGAAATCGCCTTTCACCGTAAGGCAATGCCCAGTCACCCAATCAACCCTCTCAGGTTGCGTTACAATATGGTTTTGCTCCTGGAATATGATAAATGAGCCGTCAACTTCGAAATTACCAAAAAATGTCTCTTTGTTTCCAAACTCAGATTGTGATACACCCAGCAATCCGCATCCGGTTTCTTCAGCATAATACATCAACGATTCGAGCCATTTATCAGGCATTATCGCATCATTGTCCACATAGATTACATAATCGTAGTTTAAACCATAGTGGTTTATCATATCGCGGGCTCCATTGCAATTCCGGTTCTCAATAGAGATAAAATGTGCTCCATAAGATAAAGCTAATTCATTCAATCTCTGTTTTATTTCTTTCTCCGATCCATTATCAATAATAAGCAAATCGAACGGAAGATTTGTGTTTTGGAGCGTTTCAAGAGCTTGTATTGTAAAATCGTGCCTGTTGTGGCTTATCAGCCCTACAAGGATTTTGTTTGTCAGTTGCTTATCCATAGATCACAAATTATTCTTTAGTGAATAGATAATCATCTATAAGTAACGCATCCAATTCCGATTTCAACAATGTATCGAGTGAATGCATCGGTATCTCGTTGATTGGTTCTCCTTTTGTGTTCAATGATGTATTCAATAAGACCGGAACCCCTGTCGCATCATAAAATGTCTTTATTAAATTATAAAAATCAGGATTATTATACGGATCTGCTGTTTGTAGCCTTGCCGAACCATCGACATGAATAGTCGCCGCCATTTTTTCTTTGGCTTCCGGCTTGCATACAGGAGCAAAGCTCATGTATGGACTGTAGCCGTCAAAATCCAGATATTTCTGTGTTTCTTCGATAAGTACCGATGGCGCAAACGGACGGAATGCCTCCCTAAATTTGACTTTCGCATTTATAATATCCTTCATCTCAGGATTTCTCGGATCGGCAACAATACTTCTATGTCCTAAGGCTCTTGGCCCCGATTCGGATCGTCCACGATGTATGCCGACTATTTTTTGTGCTATTAATAAATCTACAACTGCTTTATTCTGTTCGTTTTCAGTTTTCAGGTGTTTTACCTTTAGTCCCTGCTCCTTTGCTTTTTCTACAGCTTCGATCTTTTCTTTTTCGGCGTGAGGCATACCCCGGTAAGGATGCCAGTGAGTTTTGGTCTTACGTGGATTATTCAAGATATTATGCCAGAGATATAAGGCAAAGCCTATAGAAAGACCCGAATCGTTAGGAGCCGATGGTACATATATCCTGCGATACATACCGGTCTTACGGATCACTTCATTCATTACACAATTTAATGCCACACCCCCTGAAAGACACAGGTTCTCTGATCGGGAACCATTGTCGATCAGCTTCTCTAACATTGATACAGCCATCCGGTCGGTAACTTCCTGTAAACTGTATGACATATCTTCTTCTTCCTTTGTAAGAACCCCAGCTTGTTCTTTATATCCTATTTTGCTAAAAGGAATAGGTCTTGTATGATCGGGGAATTCTTTCATATAAAGATATTTTACACCATCTTTATCGAGTCCGAATTCGCCATATAAATCTGCTACATATTTAGGCGAACCATATGGTGCCAACCCCATCACCTTTCCGGCTGCCGACATTGCTCCAAAAATTCGGCCGGCCAGAGCATTCCATAGCCAACCCAGATTCTGATCTTTCAAATCCGCTATCGTCTCTATTTTGTTTCCTGAAGCCTTGCACAAGAGTCCGAAAGTATAATTCCCTCCGCCATCGATAGACAATACATCAGCGTTATCAAAAGGTGATAAATAATAAGCCGTTGCGATATGCCCCAGATGGTGAGCCATTTGCCATGCGGGAATTTTTCGTCCGCAGATTTCAATCTCACCTTTTCCCCAGCCGATTGAATCGGTATATTCCCCTCCCGACATTTTTCCGGTAGTAGGTAGATCATTCCACACAGGAACAGATGTTGCCACATAATCAATATCATCGATGGTCAAACCAATACTGGCTAGTATCCGGGGAACGTGTTCTTCCAGTGACCCCACATCATATCTAATTCTTGTTATCCTTTCTTTTTCGACATGCACTAAGACTTCCCCATCTTCTACGACACAAATGTTAGAATCGTGTGCGCAGCTGATTCCCAATATTTTCATATTTATTTTGGTTGATAATGTATTGCCTTTAATTATGGGCAATAACAGGTATTAGACTTTGGTTAAACAATTGTTATATGCTAGTTTTAGCAAATATATGTATATTTATTACAATTCCTATATCGGATGGCTAAAAATTAGAGCAATTAATATTTTTAACTATTTCTACAGGCTTATGCCTATTTCTGTCTGCTTCTCAAGCCCATACATCATAGCGCCCATCATCGTCATTTTCAATGCTTTCAAGTTCTGTAACAGCAGCTTTGTACCTCTGGAATGCAGCATATTGAAACCAACGAGCAGCTTCGGACAAATTATATAGCCTTTCGTCAAGATATAGTTTACCAAGTTCGTATTGAGCCTCAACATTACAGTTTTCTGCCATAATGGTGTAAAATTCCAAAGCGTTTTTTGCTGTTGTCTCGTCTTGTATAATCTTTTCATTGAGTCGAATTGAAATTTCTTTCTTTATATCGTTTTCCTGTAAGGGCGGTAAACCATGTTCATCCGGCAACTTTCCGGTATTCACTTCAGCAATATATTCGCGAACCACATTTTTGCCTCCGGCTATGTTATTATCTTTCGTAAGTTCTGCAATCAACACATTTTCAGCTTTCGCCAATTGTTCCCGTATCTCGCTATGAATGTTTTCAAGAACAACGATATGTTTACAGCTACGATACAAAAGTGCCTGTTCGCCACCACCGTAAAAAAGTTCCGATTGATCAGGCTCACCTTCGTATTCTGAAATACAGATCAGCAGCTCTCCCTTTTCATTTCGCAGAATATCGTAAAAGCCTTCTACGTCTATTTGCTTCTTCTTTTCACTGAGATTGACTGTCAGAGGATTACTGTTTTCACACTCTTCAATCATTCTTCCCTTAAAATCTTTGTATTTTTCCGGTAGCTTTTTTATCAAATCCAAACATTTTGAAAAATTGCAAAGATTGCGGTTAAGTTCGGCTGCCATGCAAAGTTGGGTTTCATTTTTCAGGTTAAGCAGAGCAAGCAGGCCTTGACAATTCCCACGCCAGGTATCTATTTCAGTAATATTTTCAAATTTCTTACGATTATATTTCCACCAAATCTGTTGACGAATATAAATTTCACGTTGCTTTTGTTCCGAAGGTTTTAGATTGTTATCGCAATCGTGTATTATATATAATGCATGCCAAAGGTCGTCAAGATCAAGAAAATCAACACGATCGGCATCATACCGTTTCGGATTGTCAGGGTCATTATGATCGTGAGTCCAGTTTCTGGCGAGTTCTTCCAGGTCGCTTAACCAGAGAATAGTATTGCATTCCGGGCATTTGGTCAGATCGGGTATTTCAGGTAACATTGGAGCAATTCGGCTACCATCTGAAAAAAATGTTGCGCCAATAGTATTTCCGCTCATTATACTTCTGTTCCTCAATATATTGCCACATGAGGGGCATTTATAAAAACAATCAGGGCCTATCCGCATAACTATTATAATTTAAACTGTTTCAATATCTATTTAGTTTCTTTACTTTTTCTCAGTTACTTTATGGCATCCCTCATCTACGACCATCAGAATATCTGTCAGTTTCCTGAATTCATCTATATGACAATTTTCCACGTAGTGGTTTCTGCGCCCCCACTCTATAAATTGTTCTTCATAAAAGAGGATATCATTTTCAATCACACCTTTAAAAGGGTCGCTATAAGGCAATTGATTTCTATCACTGATATATTTTGCATCCGGATAAATTTCGGCTAATGGTTGTGCCATATGTTCTGCATCAACATAGATAAAGTAAGCGACTTCCGGCTTATATTTCTTTAGTTCCAACAACATTTCTCTCCACAAATCCGGAGAACTTCCTTGTGTACTAATGAATGTAGGTAGTGCCCCCAAAGTACCAGTGTATTCTGAAAACTCAAAAACGACATAATCTTTATCCTCTATGATCTCATTAAATTCCAGTATGAACACATAGGGTAATATATAGTCTTGTTGCGGTATTGTACCGCTTATTTTGTTCGTATCTTTTTGCAATTCAGATATTACCTGTCTCTTTTTTTAGTCACTGTTACTTAATGTTTTATTTACATTTTGAGAAGCCTTATTCAATTATATAAAAATTTATGTATTTGACGGCTATTTCTCAGACCAGATGCATTTTTCTTTGTAGACCAGAGTTGCATAGCTGTATTTATCAACACCGGGGAACTCCCATTCATACGGATTAAGAATCTTTATCTTCACACCAAATGCTATGAGTTTTTCATGTATGAGTAATGAATATTTCGATTTTCCTTCTTTTTTCGCTATTTCACCGATGAGAGAATCAAATTGCTCATTGCTCAAACGTCCCGCTGCATAGTCTTTCAAAAGACTACAACATTGTGCATATACATCGTTTCCACTCATAAAAAGTTCATCAAGCAATTTTGCCGGCAATTTTTCAACGGCCATGCTGCGAACGCTAATGTCACTGTCTTTTTTCGCAATGTCGGCCAATATAGACTGGTCATTTAACTTATATACTGCCATGCTGCGAACACCAGCATCACTATCGTTTTTTGCGATATCAGCGATAACCGACTGGTCTCTTATCCTTGATACTGCTATGACGCGAACGTCCGCAGCAGGGTCATTTCTTGCAATATCTGCAAGAATGGAACTGTCTTTTAATTTTTCTGTCGCCATATAGCGAACATCAGCCTCCCAGTCGCTTTTTGCGAACTCAGCAAGTACTGACTGATCTTTCAGCATTTTTACTGCATTACAGCGAACATACAAATTGGTATTGTTCTTTGCAATGTCTAGAATAGCAGACTGATTTGTCAGATTTTTTAATGCTGCTACACGAATTTCGTAAATGTTATTATCATTATTGACGATATCCAGAAGAACAGCCTCACAAGTCAACCGCGATGTAGCCGCCTTGCGGACAGCCATTACAATATCATTCTTCGCAATGTCTTCCAAAACAGACTGATTATCCAATTTTTCCACTGCCCAATAGCGTACCATATACGACGGGGCATTTTGGGCTATATCTGCCAATTTCGTCTGGTCTTTTTCATCCCATGCAGCCTGTATTGCTTCGACTTCGTTGGCACTCATCCACTTTGGCACAGGTGCTACATTCTCGCCATCCTTCTTCATAATTACACATTTGTCAATTTGTACCAGTATTGTTCAAACAACTTCCTATAATCTGCCAACCACCCGGGCATCTATATCAAGAATAGATGGAACAATAGCCAAAAGCCTTTTATAGACTTTTGGAAATGCCTCAGACTTTTTCGCTGTATCAGTCACGTCCCTGACACTACGTACGATTCCCAGGGCATCTTTAAATGCAGCAACGACTACTTCTGCTTCTGTTTTATCTATTTTTTTGCTGAAAGTATCCAGGAATCTGTGAAAATGGACATTGGCCTCTGCGACCATAAAAAACAGTTCATCCAAATCCTCGTCCAATCCCTTCATATCAAAAGATATAAACGAGTCTTCTTTCTCCATTCGATTGATATTATAAAGAACGGTTGCAATATTGTCATTATCCGTTCCAACAGTTCCGGTCTCAAGTCTGTAATTATATTTTCGAATAATCGCATCCATATTTTATTAATTTAAGATTTTATTAGTTTAATATCTAGCCCTTAAAACAGTCGTAAAAACGTTCTTCCATTTTAACATAACTTATTAAGAAGCATTAGTCATAAATTCACCGGTTTCCGGATTATTACTTATAAGTATAATAACAGAAAGTGTCAACTAAACGGTTAATGCTTCTTCCTGACAGACATGGGTATTTATTACGTAAATATCCTGAAAATTCGGCATAGTCACTCAGATCCTTATTAGAGAAATTGCATATTTCCTGATATAAAAAACTAATCTCTTCCCAATCGCCTTTGCTTCTATCCGATCTGAATCCTGCTATATAGGAAGGCCAGGTTTCTACTATCAGATTGATTCTGTTCCAGTCTTTTTCTTTTGTTCCCATTTTTAGTTAGTTTTTATAATTTGTATCAAATATTAGATTTATTATGCCCATTAACAATAATGTTCTATTTCATTTATAAAAAACTCATCGAATGTATCGTATTCCTCCCATATATCGCCTATACTTTCGTGGGAACGTACCTGGTATTTATTGATTTGAGGATCATAGGTGAAATAATCACCGTTCTTACGTCCGAAACAAAGTAGTGGATAATCGATATCAAGATATCCCTCATCAATATAATAATCATTGAAATCCTCGGTTGCCGTAACGATGTCTATTAGCTGGAAATCCGTTTCCGGATCGGTTACAATATCGGTACCATACAGTTCTATACTGTTGAATGCAAAGCCACCATGGATTTTTAGGAAATTGGCATAGTCATCAGGTAATTCAGGAAAATCCAGTTCTGCCAGATCAAGATCACACAATACCAGGTCTTCGGCCACAGCAGGACGAGGGAGCATTGCTCCATGGTTTTTATTGACTGAACGGAGTATTTTTACTATCAGATTATTATCTGTCAAATCCGGTTTTCTTGTATATTTTTCGCGCATCTGTCCCCATTGCTCAGCAATTCGGTTTTTTAGTTCCTCATTATCATCCGGTTCGGTATCCGTATCCTCTTCTTCGCATTCGATTTCGTCCGCTTCCAAAACTAATTCCAATGTCAAACGCATATGTGTATCATATGCTACATTTTGAGATTCAGTACTATAAACAGCACTTTCTATATCAATTGCAAATTTACCGGCAAACAGTTTTAAATTCTGAAACTCGAAGAAAATTTCACCATTCAACGAAGTTGCTGTTTTTTCGCTGATAACTATTTTATAATGATTAGTCTTAAGGATATTTGTTTTAGGATTGTAGATATCATTTTCTGAGAAAAAAGCCGTTTCTTGCCATGCTTCTCCCGAACCCGGACGAAAATAACAGTCTTCAATGGCTCTTAAGCCTGCCACATGTTGGTTGTTTGATGTATTCTCCTCTTCCTCTGGTATTGTTGCTCCATAAAGCAATAATAATTGTCCTACCTCAAGTAAATCGTATTCAGTAGCCAGATACAAAGGCGTAAAGCCATCACAATCAGTAAAATCAGGATCAGCGCCACATTTCAGTAATAATTCAATGATTTGCAAAGTATCAGAAAACAACGGCTCGTCTTTTTGTAACAATGGAAAGCCATATTGGATAGCCAGCATAAGAGGCGGATAATCAGGAAAAGACGGGTTAACCAGATTGGGGTCAGCTCCATATTCCAGCAATAGTTTAGCCTTTTTTATTGACAATGCATCGAAAGGTAGCCAGCTCTCCTCGTTATTTTCATCCGGATTTGGCATTAAACAGCTTGCCAAAGGCGCCCATTCATATTCGCCGTCGATACTTATCTGATTTGGATTTGCTCCAAGTTTCAACAACGTTTGCATGATTTCATATACTCCATTGGGAGTAGTTTGATTCCATAGCGGAGTAGAACCATCACCCGCCGGCATATTAGCGTTCCCTCCATAAGCCTTTAATAGGTGCAGCATTTTGCAGGGGTCTGTCATTTGTACCCGTGTTTTATATCCCGTGATGAAATAGAGTGGCGTGGGCATCCAATGCGCGAATTGCGGTCGGACATAAGAGTTAAGTATTTCAAATTCTTCGTCTATAGCAGGCTTCTCTTCCAAGAAGCGTTTCAACAACTCGTATTCTTCAAAGAATGCCATTGCAGCCACCAACTCTGTGTAATCCTCACAACATTTCAATTCTAAAAATTGGTCAAAACTAAAGACCTCTTTCCTTTGCTTCGACACCTCTTCTTTCAGTTTTTCAATCATCACGGCGTAAGGAGCCATACGTTCTTCAATGGTCTGGTTATCTTGTTTTTGCATACATGATTTACGTAGCCACACAAGATAATTGTCGTGATTTTCACCGCCCTTTTCCTGCGACACAAGTTGTTGGAAATCAATAATCGCCGCATCCCAATTCCCCTGATTGAAGTATGAAATACCGTGTTGCAAAAGATAATTTTCTTTTTTAGGGTTAAGTGTAAGAGCCTGCGAAAAATCGTCTTCGGCATTGTACCAGTTCTCATGGTCGAAATACGCCATACCACGCTCGAAATAAAGTTCAGCATTGCCTGGATCTTCTTCGATCTTTTTCGAGAGCCGACGAACAGCCTGGGAGAGTGTTTCTTTTTCCATAGTTTTGAAGAATCTAAGAGTCTGGTTAAAATTTATTGATAAAAATTATCTAAGTGCAAAGATTTTTATTATCAGCAGAAGACTATTTTTTGAGGTGACTAAAACGAAAGGGAATGTATCTAACCTATTTAATAAAAATCCGGTAACAATATATAGAAAAAGTTTTAATTATCCTCAATAGCGAAAGAGAAAACGTAAGTTTAAAAAAATACAGTATGTTGTATTCTATCCATTAATAAGTGTTCGGCAGTGACATATGTTGTCCATGAAATGTATTCAAGGATAAATTGTGAAAATAATCAACTAAATAAAAATAAGTTACTATATTAGTTCTATCAAATAGAATGCCAACAATAAGGACGAAAACGGAATGAATTATGAGCGACACAATCAGAAAAGCACAGTTGTACAGTGGAGTTGAGAGCCTTCTATCGCAAGTAACGAACATAAAGATAGGCGATATAGTCGAACTTGGTGCATATCCCCAGACTGCTACAGGGGATGACAAAACACCTATTGCGTGGTACGTAATAAGAATTGAAGATGATAACATTATGCTGCTTAGTAAGTACATTTTGGATAACATGCCCATTACAGAGGGAACACCGCACATAACCTGGGCAGATTGTAGCTTACGGAAATGGCTCAACGAGGATTTTTATCATACGGTGTTTGACGAGAAAGAAAGGGGGATAACAGTATTAAATATATGCAAAGATAACGGCCATAAAGTAACCCGTGCAGAATTTGGCGGCAACGTATCAATGGTATGCAAAGCAGCAAAAGATACTGAAGATTACGTTTTTTTATTAAGCGAAAACGAGATAAATGAGCTGGATAAGAATTTAGATAAAAGGACGCATGTGGGCGGTGTTGGCACAGAATTTTCCAAACAGGAAAAATTTTCCAAGAAACGTAAAAAAGACGTTAAGCTTTCGGTTTGTGAAAGAAACGGGTTTTCTACCTGGTGGCTAAGAACGCGTTCATCTGATAAATTCAGAGCGACATTCCAAACCATGTATGTAAGATGTTATGAAGGAAATGTGACTTATCCTTACGATGATGGTGAATACTTCGAAGACCACGTAGGCGAAGTTAATCGTTCCGGCGATCCAAGTGACAATAATAATGGCATACGTCCTGCGATTGTAATAAAATTGAGCCGATAGGGTTATAAAATTAGTTATAGCTGTATTTCATCACAATGTTCTCTCTCAAACTCCAGCAATTTCTTTTTCCTCCACATTCCTCCGCCATAGCCTGTAAGAGAGCCATCGGCTCCTATAACCCTATGGCAAGGTAAAATAATAGATATTTTATTCTTTCCGTTGGCATTGGCAACAGCTCTAACAGAAGAGGATTTACCTAAAAGTTCGGCTTGTTTTCCATAGGTTGTCGTACGACCATATGGTATCTTCAACAAACTAAGCCATACCATTTTTTGAAACTCCGTACCGACTAAATCCAGCGGAATATCAAACCCCTTGCGTTCTCCTCTAAAGTATTCGTCCAATTGCTTACGCAGTATATCAAAGTACAGATTGTCACCTTGTACAAGAGGCGCTTTGAATTGTTCACTCAGTTGTCGGAGTTCCAAATCAATCAGTTTATAGTCTGCAAACTCAAACATACAGATTCCTTTTTTAGTTGCAGCGGCGACCATCAATCCTAAATCTGTTTCAATATAGGTTATATTTATAATGCGTTTGTCCTTGCTTTTCTGCGGAGAAGTACCTATTACGTTTTTGAACATACTCCCAAACCCGCTCAATGAGTTGTAGCCCGAATCGTATGCAATATCCGTTATATTTTCTTCGGACTGAAGACGTTGAAATGCATTATTTGCCCGATACATTCTTTGATAAGCATGAAAGGTCTGTTTGTAATTTTTCAAAAACCACCGACGCACTTGATTCGGTTCTAACTCCATCTTCTGTAAATCGGAATCTTTTATTTTATCCGCAGGGTTTTCTTCCATGTATTTTAATAACTGCTTGATACCATCAGGTGGATTTCCCAGTTTTTCTAATGGTTTGCATATTTTGCATGGTCTGTAACCGTTAAGTATGGCTTCGCTTGGAGAAGGAAAAAACTCACAATTCTCGAACTTTGGTTTTGCCGGACAAGTAGGACGGCAAAATATACCCGTAGTTTTTACTCCAACTATAAACACGCCCTCAAATGAACTATCCCTTTCAAGCATTGCTTTGTAAAATATTTCTCGTTCTGTTTCCATTTTAATATCCTATTAAATAGTCATTTGAATCTTGGGGAGCTTCCATTCTGTCGTCATTGGCATATTCTCGAATAACCGAAGCTACAGTAATGTGATATTTTTCAAACAAAAAATTGTATCCTGCCTTTTGGCTTTGTCTGTGAGCTATATGGTTACGCCATTTCATGACTGATTCTTCATTTTCCCATACCGATAAACTAAGTAATTTACCATCTTCATTCAGACTTGAAAACCGTTCAGCACTAATGAATCCTTCCATTTTAGATAATTCTATTTTAAGGTTAATGCCATCAGCCAAATAATCTTTCAGACACTCCTTTTTAGGCTTAACCTCAAAAATTACTACTACTTTATTCTTATTCATTACTTTTTCTTTTTAGATGCATAATCTTTCAATTCTTTGATAGCTCCGCCTGCTACAGCCCATAAATATAAACTTGCTACTGAAGCATAAGGTGAATAACGTTTCCAATATCTGTTGAATTTAACTTTGTCTATTTTACGATGGCGGTACACCATTCGCATTCCCCGAAGAATAGCCAAATCACCATAACTTAATACATTAGGGCGCTGCATGGAAAATATCATCAGCATTTCGGCTGTCCACACACCAATACCATGCAACTCGGAGAGTTTAGCGCAAACTTCTTCATCCGGCATAGAATGAAGTGAATCTATATCAAACTCTTTTGAAATGATTTTTTGTGTAACGAGTTTTATATATTCTGCTTTTTTGAATGTAATACCAAACTTCTGCAATTTTTCCAATGACAGGTTGTCAATAATATCAGGAGTGATTTCTCCCAATTCTTTTTGCATCCGTTCCCAAATAGTCCAGTGTGCTTTGGTCGAAATTTGCTGACCAATAATGGAGTTTACAAGTGCAGAAAAAAGGTCGGAATTAACCGGTCGCTCTACCATACCCACCTGGTCGATAATAGCAGCTAATTTCTTATCTACTTTTTTTAAATACTCTATCTCTCTTTCTCCGTACTGGAAATAAGCTGTCATATTGTCGATTATATTTTTCTGTAAAATTAAAATTATACAAACTTTTATACAACCGAAAATTTAACAACATCATTTTTTTTAGGTTAACCCCAATGCAATGTAGTATTTTTCACTTGAAACAAAAAAGAATAATGCAGAAATAAATTTACCTATTCGTATGCGGGTTATGTTCTCAGGTGAGAGAATTGAAACTTACATAGGTTATAGAATAGATGCTGTTAAATGGGATTCCGACAAACAAAGAGTAGTAAATAATTGTACAAATAAACTTAAACAATCAGCTTCCCTCGCTCGCGCAGACTTCCAATCTGTGCGTATTGTAGACACGGACAAGATGTCCGCGCTTGCTGGCAAGCCATGAAACTATTGCGGGTGTAAGCATTACGCCCTTACTTTCATTTACTGTATTGGATTTTCATTCTCAGGGGTATTATAAGGCAGGAAGATCAGGTACTTGTTTTCGTCCTCTTCCCTGAATCTGATGTAAGCGGAACGCATAGTCCATAGTTTTGTGGCGGAGTGGTAAGTAAAGAGGGTACTGCAAATCTCGGTATATGTGAATATATCGTTGACGTGGTCGAAATAGAGGTAACAGGCATTGCACAGGCCCTTTTCGTCAAAATAGCAAACCAGCGAAGTATCCTCCAGTTTTATTTTGATACTGATTTCCTGTGTATCGTTTTTGCGGTCGCAAAAGTGGATGATGTAGTAATCGCTGTGGGGAAAAATATCTTTTATGGTTTCTTTTTTGCAGCCCAAGACAATAGAGGCACAACCTGTATAGTAAATCAATCTGGCTTTGGGTAACTGGTCGGGTGTTAGCATATTGTTTTTTGAATCAAATATCTCATTATATAATGTATTATTTATTAGAATATAAGTTGTAAAAAACAAATTTCCGGTTGTAAATTACAACCTGTGCTATTATTTTGTATTTTTGATTGTTAATATATAAAACTCAAAAAAGTAATAATATATGGAAACTCCTTACGAAATAAAGAGACAGCATCACGGATATAGTGTAAAACGCTTACGCGATATACTTGGAGTGAAACAGGAAGTGCTTGCGGAACGGCTGAATGTGACACAACAGGCGGTATCGAAAATAGAGCAAAAAGAAACTCTGGATGATAAAACAATAGACGATATTGCTAAGGCTTTAAATATTTCTCCTGAAACAATAAAGAATTATTCTGATACGGCTGCTATAAATATTATAGTAAATGCACTACATGATAATTCTTCTGTAATTCAAAATTATTATCCAACTATCAATTCTGGAGACAAAATGGCTGAATTATATGAACGTATGCTTCAAGCTGAACGAGAAAAGGTTTCTTTGCTTGAAGAGGTATTGAAAGGGAAGAAGTAAAGGCTAATCAATAAACCCTCGCTCGCGCAGACTTTCAGTCTGTGCGTATTGTAGACACGGACAAGATGTCCGCGCTAGCTGGGTTCGATGTAAAAGCAACATTCGACAAAGGGCGTGTACCGGTCAATGTCATACCCTATCAAGGTAGTTTGGTAAGAATGGGAACGCCTTGCCATATTATCGGCATACGCAAAGAGATACGGAAACAAATAGGGAAACAGCCCGGCGATATTGTTCACGTAACCATTGAAGAAAGAAAATAAACCCAAATATAAATTTAAAACATAAAAATCATGTTAGCAGCAGTTAATCCTTATTTAGCGTTCAACGGTACATGTGAGGCCGCATTCAATTTCTACAAATCCATATTCGGTGGCGAGTTCGACGAAATCCACCGTTATAATGACATCCCGGGTGAAGAAATTCCTGAATCGGAAAAAGAAAAAATCATGCACATATCGTTACAATTGACCGAACATGTATGGCTAATGGGCGCCGATACATCCGAAGTATTCGGGCAAAAAACTACGTTCGGCGATTGTGTAACGCTCACTATTTGTACTACAAGCGAAGAAGAAACACACCGAATTTACAGTGCCCTTTCCGAAGGCGGAAAAATAACAATGCCATTGGAAAAGACTTATTGGGCGGAATTGTACGCCACATTTACCGATAAATTCGGCATCTGCTGGGCGTTGAATTTTATGAAAGATAAGTATTAATGAAAATGTGAAAAGAGTTTCAATAATATTTTTTCAGGTAGTCATCGTACTCATCGGCATTGTGGTACTTGCCGGTTTGATTTGGTTTCCCTTAACCGAGGGAAGGGCGGAAAACTTAGACTTGTTCAGCATTTACTCTGACCCATTCATCTTGTATGGATACGCAGCGTCAATTGTTTTTTTTGTTGCCTTGTATAAGGCATTCAAATTACTTGGATACATTGGGCAAAATAAAGTATTCTCATCAAAGTCTGTCAAGGCTTTAAAGAACATAAAATATTGCGCAATCGTACTTGGTGTTTTAATTGTGGCGGCAGGAATTTATATAAGGCTATTCCATAATAAAGACGACGACCCTGCGGGTTTTCTTGCCATTTGCACCGTGGCTGTTTTTGCATCTATCATAGTTGCAGTTGCTGCGGCAATATTTGAAAAGAAACTGAAAAATTCCGTAGATATAAAACGCAGTGAATGATAGGATTACCTCGCTCGCGCAGACTTCCAGTCTGTGCGTTTTGTAGACACGGACAAGATGCCCACGCTAGCTGGGAAAGATAGGGGCTTTATTTTTTAATAGACTATTAATTCTATAAGCGCATATTTTTATGAATAAAAAAGTGATGTGTTAATCTGAAATGTTAAATAATTCAATATATTTGCGACTAATTAATTAATAGGTGTTGAAATGATTGTAAGAAAGATCTCATTCGAGAATTATAAAGCATTTGGGAAAGGTGTGTTAGAATTAAGACCTATAACAATTTTGTTAGGTGCAAATAGTGTTGGTAAGAGTAGTATAATACAACTTATTTTAATGCTGAAACAAACAGCTCTATTAGAAAGCTCTAAGTCTTCACTTAAATTACATGGTGAAAGTACTAGTCTTGGGGAAAATGAGAATATTTTCCAAAATAGAGATACAAGTAAAAGTATCAAATTTGGATTTGAATTTCTTGATAGAAATTTAATGGATTTACTGAAAGTTGACCTATTCAATGATTTTACAAATAGAATTTCCCAACCGATTCAGTACATAGAGCATTCTTACATAAATCCTGTTTTACAGAAAAAAATGAATATTAACCTTGATCCATTTTTATATAAAAGAGGTGGAGGGGTAAAAAAAAGTATTTTCCAATCAAAAGAAAAATTCATTAATTTAATAAATGAAATAGATAAACTAAGTAATGAACTAAAGAAAAGCAGATCAACAGATTTTTATTATTATTACTTACGAAATATTCTTAATAAAGAAAACGCATTAGAGTCTCAAGAAGCAATGTTTGACTTTTTAAGTAATGTGAAGAAATATATTAAAAATGATTCCTTTACAGTTCGCTTCGAGATTCAGAATCACAAATTTAATGATGAAAATGTATTGAAATTATCAAGTTTAGAATTGATCCCCCAAAATAGTGAAAAGAAAATCTTACACATTTGGTTTAGTATAAACAAACTAGGCTTTTACAATAATTTAGAAATAAAAAGTGATTTTACTGATGGTCAATTGCTTAATAAGAAAGACAAAGAAGAATTATTATCATTAATAAATCAGAACTCAACAATATTTACCTTATTTACTTACACAAATAAATATAGAGATGTATTCATTGGTGTTAATGATGAGGAATACTCTATAGTTACACGTACAATTCTTCAAATAATTTCAACTGCAACAGAATGTGTCAGGAAGCAATTCTATAAAGGATTGATCAATCATGTTAGCCCATTAAGAGCCCATCCTAAAAGGTATTATTTTTTGGATAAAGCGAATGTTAATACAGTTTTAGATTCTTTTGATGGCAATTCCTTAACGGAAATCTTATTGGAAAATGAAGTTATAAAAAGAAAGGTTAATGATTGGTTAAGTAATTTTGGACTAAAAATAGATGTAAATACTATTCAAGATGTAATTCATAAGCTAAAAGTTAACCAACATAACCTAGACTTGGATATTACGGATGTTGGCTTTGGTATATCTCAAATATTACCGATAATAGTACAAGGTTTTTTATCTTTCGATCATTCTTTAACTATGATTGAACAGCCTGAAATACACCTACATCCCAAGATGCAAGCTGATTTAGCTGATTTGTTTATTGATATAGTGAAGGCTGAAACGGGAACAAAAAAGTATCTTTTAATTGAAACTCATAGTGAATATTTATTGCGACGACTTCGCCGAAGAATATCTGAAAGGCATAAAGGAATATTATCTAAAGATATTGCGATATATTTTATTCATCCTAAAAATTCGGATGAAGGTTCTGCCATAATTGAGGAAAAAAATGTATCAGATAGCGGTTTTTTTGAATGGCCTAAAGATTTCTATAGTGGAGAATTATTGAAAGATACAACAGAATTTATTAAACAACAGACAAAAAAATAATATTATTAGATTATGCCTTATTACACATTATCTGATTGCGTCTTAAGAAAAGGAAGTACTGAGAAAAAATATGTTGCAAATTTATTATGGACCTTTGTCCAGGAAAATAACCCCTATAAAGTTGTTCTGGATTCTGGAGGAAGTATTATTGATATATATAATGAAATTGGAGAAAATGACCCTATTATAGCAACTTGGCTACGCTTCATGAGCGATAATCCATCTAACTTTGAGCCAATAGACATTGATTTGAATGGTAAGCAAAATAATGAAGAAATATTCTTATCTGTTTGCTCTAGTACTGCTATACAAAAGAAGATTATTGTTTTTTCCCACCAAGGATGGAAACATTATACATATAGTGCCGGAAATACAATTATATATGAAGGAGTACCGATACAAGTTCTTAATGGGGATGAAGCTATACTTGAAATGCAACCACGCAATTTAATAAAAGCAGAAAATTCAATTGTCGTGACATCTGGAGGAACTGTTAGTGGTTCTGGAATAAATGTAGAAAATTAATAAACTAATTATCATGAAAAAAAAAATTGAATCTTCAATTATTGCTACAGGAGGAGGTAGTGTAAGTAATTCTAATATTAATATAAAATCTGTCCAGAAAAAGTCATTTTGGAAAGGCTTTTTATCTGGAATTATATCATCACTAATTGCTAGTGGGATTTGGTATCTTCTTAATGAATATGTTATTAACTAAAGATTCTTTTTTAATAAATCCCTATATATATTAATATATATAGATGCGGAATTTTTATAGATGTTACTTGTTTATTTTGTGCTAGTTACTTACCAATACAATATTTGAAGTAATTGTTGTATCTACTTGTTTATGAAACAACTATTTTGGTTTGAAATATATTGGGCAGCAAAAAAGAACAGTCATTAATTGATTGATTAAGATTGCTCTCGCTCGCGCAGACTTCCAGTCTGTGTGTATTGTGACACGGACAAGATGTCCGCGCTAGCTGGCGAATCAACATTCGCCCGAGATAAAAAGCATGCGGGTGTAAGATATTACGCCCCTACAACCACTCAGAAATGGTTCAAAATTTTGATATGGTTGCCCTAATAAAAAATGTAGGTAGAAATATAAATTAGACCAAAATACCTATCTTTGCCCCATAATCCTAAACAGTTACATTTTGAGAGCGATTCTTAGACTTATACTGGCTTAATATTAGCCTCATAAACCACAGGCTAATAGTTCTTTTGTTCGGGTAATTCTTCCCGGACAGGTTTTCATAATATCACATATCATTCACGGTATTGTCCTTTAAGGACGATAGCATTTGCTATTGTAGTCTATGACAGCCTGCGGGTTTTCATAAGCTGTGATACTGTGTGGATATAATCACGAATTTCTCAAAGAACATTAAGCACAGTACAGAAATGAAAGAAGAATATATATGGGAAATAAAGGTCAAAAACACCCCCGTCATAAAGAGAAAATGCAATCATTGTAGTAGCAATAGATTTTATTGCAGTGATAAATTCAGGATGAATTCCCAGAAAAAGAGCACTGATGTATGGTTGATATACAGATGTGTGGAATGTGACAGCACGTATAATCTGACCATATTGTCGCGCACTAAATCCGAACTGATAAACAAAGATTTATTCTTGAATTTTTCTGAGAATAATGAAGCCGTAGCATGGGGATATGCCTTTTCTCAGGAAATAGTAAGCAAGAATAATGTAGAATTGAATTACTGCAGCGTGGAATATGAAATACTGCACGACAATATTTCGATAGATGACATTTTAAGCAGCGACACAGAAATAGTAACTTTCAGGGTGCAAACCCCTTTTGATTTCGGACTGAAATGGTCTTCTGTTATCCGGTTGTGTTTGGGGTTATCGGCAAATCAATTAGATCGGATGATTGAAGCAAAGGTGATTTTTACACCTGAAGACTGCTTGGTAAAGAAGCGTAAAATCAAGGATGGGGATGTTGTGCAGATTAGCAAAGAGAGGTTGCAAAGCGTATATATAAACAGAATGACGCCATAAATTTACTCTTTGTTTCCCTTTGCTGGACGCTCATAAATTAAGGCTGTACTAAAAGTGAGTTTGTTTTACTTTTAGAAACAGCCTTGTTTTATTGCACAATAAATTGTCTCTGCTCCTTTAGAATTTGAAAGCGACTCCTAATGTAGCGTTTGTATTGGCATCAAAGCTAAATACACCGTCGCCACCTCCTTCTTCTTTGCTGTAACCGAGGAATCCGAATTTGCCAAAGAAGTCGAATTTGTCAGACGCTTTGAACAGCAATCCCGGACGTAATCCTACTGCAAGATGATCCCTGTTTCTGTCTGCATTTCCATTGATTGTTTTTCCGAAAGTGAACATCCCGTCAACAAAGAAAGTAAAGCGATCTGCATTAACAGCATTAAATCTCACAAAAGGTGTCAGGTCAATTATATGGACAGCTTTAGATTTAGACACGTGACCGATTCCATAATTTAACTCCATACCAACCGCAAAACGGTTGTTGATGTTGTACCCAAACTCGGGAGCAATGTTGAATGTTTTGATTGATGGGTCTGTGTCAAAGTAAGAAAAGCCAAGGCCTCCACCAGCCCACATTTTGTTTTCTTGCGCGTTAGAAACTCCACAAGTAACAATAATTAGAATAATTGCTAAGATTAATTTTTTCATCATCAGTTAATTAAGTTTATATTAGTACAGCAATGCATTATTTTAAGGTATAGGCACTTATTGTAAGTGTAACGATGATTTAAAAGAATGCTTGTAAATGGAATGATTTTTTTAACAATTATTTCGTCTTTCGTTTATCTAAATACGTGTCTGTTTCATGTTTTTATTTCGAATTTATCTATAGTAAAGATAGCTGTTAGCTGATAGCTTAAAGAAAAATATAGAAAAAGTGTTACTTATGTTACCTTTTAGTTAAAAAACTTAGTTGACAAAGTCGAACATAAATTCATCATTCTTGAATTTACTTTGTCACCTTTTAATTAAAAAAGGATTGTCGCAAATTATAAATATTGATCTACTTTCCGGATATTTATTCATGGAAGATGTTAAATTTTAGATAAAAAGAATAGTATATTTGTATCCTATCTGATACTAATAATATGAAAAAGTATAATAAAGTATTTATCGGACATGCAGAAGAGGACACAGATATAGGAATTGATCTATATGAATTTCTTGAAAAAAATGGTTATAAACCATGGCTCGATAAGAAAGAATTACTAACCGGCCAAGACTGGGATCATGAAATAAAGAAAGCTCTCAGAGAAGCCGATTTTATTGTATTTCTTTTATCGGCTATATCTGTGACTAAAAGGGGCTATGTGCAGCGGGAATACGGGCTGGCTCTCCAATATTGTGAAGAAAAGCTGGATTCGGATATTTATATTATTCCCTGTAAAATAAATGAATGTGATGTACCTGATAAGTTGGCAAAATATCAATGGGTAGAGTTATTGAATGATCACGAGAATGGATTTAAAGCTATCCTGAAGTCCCTTAATCATCAGCGAAAGAAGTATCTGGGAACTGAGGAGAAAATAGATAAAATACAAAATATCGCTGATAAAGTTGACAAGGCGCCCAAAAGTAAAGATCAGGCAAACAGGCTGGATACGATTCTTAAATGGTTGAGGCCTAAACAAAAAATGCAACTGGAAGAAGTCGGAAATCAAATTGATATGCTAAATGAACTGGCTAAGAAATATGAATATGAAAAGGAATCTTTCAGAAATATTTTATTACAGCATTTCGATATATTGAAAAAAGCGGCTTTATTAGAAGGGTATTTGAAGGATGACGAAAGAAAACAAGGTGAAAAGTTATTGAAACGGTTTAACGAGATAGTCTATAATCAAGATTCATTCAACTGGGATCAGATATATGAATTAATGGACAGTTTATATAATAACTTTGTTACCAAGCTACGGGAGACTTATCCGCAATTGGATGAATCTGAAGTCCGTATATGTTGCCTGACAAAAGCTGAATTGAATAACTCTGAAATTGCTCTGATAATGAGATTTAGTGTTAATACTATACAATCTAAAAAATCTGGTATTCGCAAGAAATTAGATATCTTGGATTATGGTAATATTATCGATTTTATTGATTCTCATGTATAAGTTATTTTAGATAATTCATGTTGTAACTTTTTTATTCTGAATTTATCTATAGTAATAGAGCCGTTAGCTTTTAGCCATTAGCTGATAGCTTTCAGAAAAAGTGATCTTTGAAAAGGGAGTGAAAAGTGTAACCTTTGTTACCTTTTAGTTAAAATGGGCACCTCACCCCACCCCTCTCCAATAGGAGAGGGAGTAGCGAAGCCACGAAAAAAGGAGGAAATAAAAAAAGCTAAGAGCTAACAGCTAAGAACTAACGGCTATCAGCTAATGGCTGAATAGTGTCACCTTTGTTACCTTTTAGTTAAAAAACTTAGTTGACAAAGTCGAACATAAATTCATTATTCTTAATTTATAATTCTTCATTTTCGTTACCTTTGCCTCGCTTTCGCTTCGGCGATCGTTGATTGTTACCTTTTAGTTAAAATGATAATAATATAACTCATATAAAATGGGAAAGAAAAAAGAAATAAGAAAGAATATTGTTTTAGGTACAGTTGGATTTATAGTCCTTGTTTGCTTACTGTTTTTCTTAAGGGGAAATATTTACCAGATGATCGTTAAATATGAAGACGATGGCAACCGGAAGAGTTATGATATAAAGAATGATGCATTGATGACGGTTATCAATCAGAGCCTGCCGAATGACGAAACGCTTGATCTGACTATCGACGTCGACCAGATAATAGATATCTCTCTGGGGCTCACAAGTGATTTGTTGGAATATGTGCCCGAATCGAAAGAAAAAGAGCCACAAAAGACATTTGTTGCAGGCTATGCCGATTATATCGGATTTGCAGCCTTCAATGCTTCCATAGCCGATTATTTGCTCAAACGTTTTGGTATGAATAAAGAGTGGGAAGTGAAGCCTAAGAAAGCGAAACTTTATATATTTGGTGCCAACAAAACTAAAAAGGCGCAGGATGGCTGGTTTAAAGATCATGATATAGTTGTCTTCAAAAACAAGACAACAAAAGAGGAAATATACGTAGACCCTTCTGCCTACAAGTCTTTTGGAGTGGGTAAGGTTAATAAATACGAGAAATAAGGTTTCATCATTTTTAGTCAGTAGATGATCACGTCCCGGCAAATAAAGGATTATGCCTTCTCGTTAGGCTTTGATGCCTGTGGTATTTGTCAGGCAGGAGAGGTTGATCATGGTACGCAGCAATCATATGAGGCCTGGCTCGGTAATTCATATAATGGTAGTATGGATTATATGGAGCGCAATGTTGATAAGAGATATAATCCGGCCTTACTGGTTGAAAATGCGCGTTCTGTTATTTGCATCGCTATCAATTATTATCCTTCTGTAAAACAGCCAGTTGTAAATCCTCAGTTTGCTTATTATGCTTACGGAAAGGACTATCACGATGTGGTAAAGAAAAAGTTATATGCTCTTTTAGATTATATAAAGGCTTCAGAGCCAAAAGCCAACGGTCGTGTATTTGTGGACTCTGCACCTGTACTGGAGCATTACTGGGCTGCAAAGGCCGGTATAGGCTTTGTGGGCAAGAACTCTTTGCTTATTGTACCTAAAAAGGGTTCATTCCTTTTCCTCGGCGAGCTTATTGTAGATATGGAGCTGGAATATGATTCTCCGATAACGACTTCATGCGGCAATTGTACAAGATGTATGCAGGAGTGTCCCACGCAGGCGATTGTAGAGCCGGGAGTAGTAGATTCACGAAATTGTATATCGTATCAAACGATTGAAAATAAGGGGAGTATAGATGGAGGAGTCATGCCCTATCTTACGAATTATATATATGGATGCGATATCTGCCAAAAGGCTTGTCCCTGGAACAGATATGCAGAGCCTCATCAAACAGAGGAATTCGATCCAAGCCGGGCTTTTCTCGATTTATCGTCCGAAAATCTGGAAAATATGACTGAGGAAGGATTCAAAAGTGTATTTAGAGGATCGGCAGTAAAGCGGATAAAGTATACTGGCCTGAAAAGAAACTTTGAGGCATGGAAACAAAACAAATAATAAATGATGAACAAATATCGTTAAAGTTATAATGAAACATCTTAAAAATATACTTCTCATTTTATGTCTTCTGTTTTCGGCTTGTGGCGAAGACGATGATAGCAACATTGTAGCGGGTTATCCTAACTTTAAGATCAATCTGGCCATCACCGATGCAGAGTTGCGTGGAGCAAATACATTCAAAGAATATGTGAAGGGAAAGCATCCGGTATTGGAGGGTGAATCGTTAGGGTATGCCGGACTGGTAGTAGTGAATACTATTTATGCTACCAATGTACCTGATTTGGTTGCTTTTGATTTGAGTTGTCCTCATGAGAAAAGCCCTGTAATAAGGGTAAAGACATCTTTTAAGGATGGAAATATGATAGCCAGATGTGAAGAATGCGGACGTGAATACGACCTGATGAAAAAGGGTTCAGAGGTCACTAATCAGAAGCTAAGGCTGCAGCCATATGTAGTGCATAAGACTTCGGATGCTGACATTTTTAGGGTATCCCGTTAATTTTACTTGGCTAATTGTTGCAGAAAGTAAAAACATTTTCTACATTTGCACTCGCTAATCGGGAACGGGGCTAAAGAGATAGCCAAAAGACGTTCATAGCAGGCAAAATGCGAAAGTAGCTCAGTTGGTAGAGCACGACCTTGCCAAGGTCGGGGTCGCGGGTTCGAATCCCGTCTTTCGCTCTTAAGGCTGCTCGGATGGTGGAATGGTAGACACGCAAGACTTAAAATCTTGTGACCATTAGGTTGTGCGGGTTCAAGTCCCGCTCCGAGTACAATGAAGGCTGTATATCAGTCAGTTACAAGGAATACTCCCAATATTACTCCCATAAATGGAGAATAGAGGGAGTTTTTGTTTTTTTAACTATCTATGCCGTTCTTCTGAACCTCAAAACGTACATTTTAGCGGGTAAACTATTAGATGTTATTCTTAGCTTTTCAAAAAAGAATCCCGTATTATCATTCTTATTACTTATATCCATATTATCAGTATCATCTATAATCATGTTTAAATCATTTCCGATATAGCCCAAGAAATAATAATAATCTCCATTATTGGGGCTAAAAACATATTCCCCCATTTCGTCATCATAGATAGCAATAGAATTATAACGTTAGCATTCGCCCAGTCCCACCTTTTATTAGAATACATCGCTGGTTTGCTATTTCGACGAAAACGGCCTGTACAGTACCTGTTACCTCTATTTCGATCACGTCAACGATATATTCACATATACCGAGATTTGCAGTACCCTCTTTACTTACCACTCCGCCACAAAACTATGGGCTATGCATTACGCCCCTACAGGAGGCAGTATAAAACAATCCAGCCTTATTTTGTATTACTCAACAGTACTAACTCTATCTTATCAATATCGGGAGTCCATCCCCTATCATTGGACAAACGGATAACATTCTGTCCTTTCTTCAGGTTAATATCTATAGATGTTGATGCGATTGTATTCGTACTACCGGATTTTAAATTCTCTAGCTTATATTCCTTTCCATTCACCGTAACAGTCAGTTCGCGCTCATCATCGCACAGATAGTAGATATTCATCTTATAGCGTCCGCCTTTAGAACTATAGATATCCCGAAACTCTGCCCAATTGGTTGCACTGTTGCCCAGCCAGCCCAGCTTTGCGCCTCCCGACAAGTTATCCCCTTTTGTCGGTCGGGCTTTCCCATTAACTCCGTCAGGGCCTATAAACTCATTCAGAAAAGTATATTCAGCCTCATAAATCGTTTTATCGAAAGTGCGTTCCCCTTCCAGTTTCAACATAGCCGTTCCATGAGCAGGAACTTCTACCTCAAAATAATCCTGAAACTTACCCAAGTCCTTATGTTGCCACAAATCCCTCACTTTTACACTGCCATCCAACTGTATGTCACGAAATGATACACGCATTGTTTTTGGCTCCAGTTCAGCATTTACAAGAGCAACAGCACGGATTTTACCCTCTCTTTTCTCCAAAGGCTTGGCCAGTACTATCTGTTTTCCTGTACGCGAAACAAGTTGCGCCTGCATACCCAGTACATCCTGATTGATGGCGATAACCTCCTTGTTGGTAATAATCTTCAATGTACTTTCGGGAATAGTGCGCAAATCACAACCGATCATAAGCGGAGAACTCATTATGCACCAAATACCGAAATGGCTCATTTCTTCATTCTCGTTCATCGTTCCGCGTCCAAGCTGCATCATATCCATATCGTTGAAGTGGCCGGGAGATGCATACGCTGCCAGGAACATATTCTTTTCGAGAGTACCGATCACACCCCTGTCCGATTTGTTAAAGTCTTCCGATATATCGACAAATATCCGCCACGAGCCAAAAGAATCGCCCACCCATGTACCCGGAAATTGCCAGCGGCATACGTTAAAACGGATGTCTTTTTTAGCTGTCTTTTTTATTGTTTCCAGTATATACTTGTATTTCTGTTCCTCATCCTTACGGCCTTCATCGGAGACCTTCTCCCCTCCGCAGTAATCGACTTTGATATAATCGTATCCCCATTGGTTGAAATACAGGTCGGCATCTCTTTCTTCGTGTCCCCACAATCCTACTGTCATACCGTATTTGTCATTATCCCAGATAGAACCGCACGTCTGTATCCCCACATCAGAATAAATACCTGCTTTCAATCCAAGTTTATGGATATGGTCGGCAACCGCTTTCATTCCATTAGGAAACTTTTCGGGGTGGACAAGCAAGTTACCCTTTTCATCACGGCCATAGAAAAAACCGTCATCGATATTCACAAAGGTATAACCGGCATCTTTCAAGCCTTTGGCAACCATTGCATCGGCTGTTTCTTTGATCAGGTCTTCATTGATATTTATCCTGAATGTATTCCAGGAACTCCAACCCATCATCGGAGTTTTCTTGTTTTGGGCATACCCGCCGGGGGTAGCCAATAAGACGAATACCAACAAGGCATTCAGGATGTGTGAAAATTTAAGATTCATGGTGCAAAAAATGTTATGTTAAATTACTTGCCTAAAAGGCCTTTGGAAACATACCATCTGAATTGTAGTAGCTTCCAGCCCTTTGAAGGCGATAAGGTGATCGTATAATAAAAGAATAATATAATTGAACCTATCCATTTTTTCACTTCGGAAAAAACCCGGCTTCTATAGGCTTTGGATGCTACTCCTTTTGTTCTGATGCGTTCGCTTTTTCCAATGGCGTAGGTTAACTCTGTAAAATGTGATTCAGTCAACTTTTTTTGCGGGATGTAATGATAAATACCCATACGTGGCAGGTAATAAAAGGCTTCACCGCCTTTAGTCAGTCTGTCATACAGGTCTTTTTCTTCAGCCCCTATCAGCCCGGTTCCTTTCCGTCCCAGCTCAACATTGAATAACCCGTATTTCTCAAATATCTCTTTCCTGAAAGCAGAGTTACCGCCTCCGGGATACTTCCCGTTACGAAAAGGCTTTTCATTGTTCCCTTCATACAGTGCCCCTCCGATAAGCTGCTCTGTATAATGCGACAGCCACCTGGGTTTATCAGCTTCATAAACGGGAACAATAGGGCCTCCGCATGCTCTCACTTCTGGATGTGTCTTAAAGAAAGTATTTATCGCTGACAGATAACCATCAAAGACAGTGGCGTCATCGTCTACAAAAATGAGTATCTCTCCCCTACTCTCGCTCACTCCTCTGTTACGCGCATAGGACAAGCCTTGATTCGTTTCGATAAAATACCGGAAATTGATAAGGGGATAATCCTGCCGGAACCGATTACAAACAGCTTCGGTATCGTCCGTACTATTGTTGTTTACGAGAACGATCTCATAAGCAGCATAAGGGAATTGCTGATCTGCAATGCTTTTCATCGCATTGTAGAGATACTTCTCCCTGTTATATGTACAGAAGATAACCGAGAACTTCATCCTTTATTGCTCTGTTTCCTTTTTATTTCGTATAAAAGCAAGCACGACCATACCGATCAGCAACAATACCAGTATTCCTGAAGATGCCGTTGCCAGCATACGGCTATTATCATAGCCCTGAGGCTCGAATTTGAAAATGATCTCATGCTCACCCGCCGGAATACGCATAGCACGCAATGTCCAGTCAGCACGGAAATGAGGAACTTCCTTACCATCAATATACGCCTGCCATCCGTCAGAAAAATAAATCTCAGAGAAAACGGCCAGTTGCTCACTATTCGCTTTTGATGAATATTTCAATATATTCGGCTTATAATCTGTCAATTGTATGGCAGCGGCAGAATCAGTTGTCAGTTGCAGACCCGATACTTCCGATTCGAAACGCTTGTCAATAATCGCCGTTTCTTTAGGATTCCACAATGATGTTATCTCCGCTATTTCTTCATCTGCATTATCTACCAGCTTATAATCAGACACAAACCAGGCATTCCCTAAAGCTTCGGGGTTGGTGAATACAGGGAATTCAGGGTGGAAAATAATATATTTGACATTCAGCATGTTCAAGGCTACCATTTCCTCCAATGCCGGACGGATACTGTCTTGCACGGCCAAGATCATCAACTGTTGAGGATTTACGCCCTCGGCCGGAGGATTAGCCTGCAAACCTGCATACACCTTTTGAAGATTACTGTTAATCTCCCGCTGCATTGTTCCAACTTCCATCCCCAAACGATAATCTATCAGTTCCTGATAACGTTTCAGCTTGGCTGCATGGTAACCACCTATCGACTTATGATAATAGGATGTCTTAGTCTCCTGGAAAGGATCGTTCAGATTCAACACACGGTAAGACGGATGCGTATCTGCCAGAATAGCCTTATCGGCAGCCGACTGGGTAAATGTTTCTGTCTGATATTTCGTTTTACTTACAAAAGTATCGTTATTGAGGTAACGCTTATCTACTCCCCAGAGATCAACAAGCACTAATACGATAAGAGCGACAGATGCATATAGGACGACCTTTTGCTTTTCCATTTTGGTACGTAGCGAAAAGAACAATACTGCTCCAGCCAGTAATACAAAGCCCAGAGATCGAAGCGCATCAGTCCTTAACAACTCCTTACGTTGTTCCAGTATAGCCTGATAATATTCCGGTACAATATTCAACCCTCTTTGCTCGTCCATCACAGATGTGAAGTTGAAGAAAGCGTTTGGCATCAACCAGAAAAGTAGGCATAAACCTCCCACAACACCTATCGATATATAAAAAGCCTTCGTAAGCTTCGCTTTGTCTATTTCCCCTGAAAAGAACTCTTTTACCCCCCATACGGCTATCATTACCATCGATAAGGCCGGTATAACCAAAGCCGTAGACACAGCCCTGAACTTATTATAAAGAGGGAAATGGTAAAAGAAGATATCATTAAACCATTCGAGATTCTTACCCCATGCCAGGAAGATAAACAATACCGTTCCTATAAAAATAGCCCATTTTACCTTACTGCGGATAATGATCATCCCCAATAAAAACAAGAAACAAATGATTACCCCAAAATAGACCGATCCCTGAGTAAAAGGCTGGTCGCCCCAATATTGGGTTCCCCTGCCAAAAAGAGCATTAGCATCCTGCTCCGAAATTTTCCCGCTCTGGAGAGTATTTATCAATATTTTATAGCTTTCCGACTGATCATCAAACGGACGGGATACACCTCCATGTACATTCGGTATCATCAGGGTAAAAGTCTCAGCCTTACCGTAACTCCATCCAAATGCATAGTCTTTATCCAAGCCCGAAGATTGCTTTTCCGAATCTGTCGGCGCAGAAAGTTCCGACTTTCCGCGTGTACTTTCGCGCGCCATCTCCAGGTTGCTGTAAATGTTCCCCATATTGCAGAGGGCAGCCAATGCCAAAGCGACAACCATCACTCCGCAGGCTTTCAGCAGCGATTTTATATCCTTTTGTGTAATTCTTTCCACTGCATAACCAACAAACAGGACAAAGCAAAAGATACCCGTATAGTAGGTCATCTGCAAGTGATTGTTCTTTATTTGTAAAGCCAATCCCAATGCGACCAATAATCCGGCTAATAATATCTTATTCTTAAACAAAGCCATTATACCCGCCACTATCAGAGGCATATAAGCCAACGCCCAGGCTTTGGTGACATGTCCTGCCTCCAGTATTACAATATTATATGATGACAAGGAATAGGCTACAGCTCCCAGAATAGAAGCCACAGGGCCAAATCCCATGATACAGAAAAGGATATAAGCCATCAGCATTCCGACAAATACCGCACCGGCACTATTGCTGCCTAGAGCTTTAAGCGGCATTTCCAGATAATCAAGAAAATTAGGACTTCCACCCCATATCCCTATCTGATAAGAAGGCATACCCGAAAACATAGCTCCCGTCCATGCAGAAGATCCCCCCTCCTTGTTATAATAATCCCTCAACTCTTGCGAAGCACCCTGAAACTGGGTTACATCACTCTGAGGCAACATCTTGCCATCGAGTAGCGGGCTGAAATAGATCATCGTTATTGCTAGAAAGAATACAATAGCAATAATATGAGGCACTAACTGCTTAAATAATGACTGGTCTTTCTTGATCATCTTATGTTGTTTTTTGTTGTTTCTTCTTCAATATATAGGTAAGTGAACTGGATCTCTCTGTATCGCTAAGACCGCGAAGAAAGAATATTCCGCCTCTGATCAGTCCTATAATACTACCCAGGAAAGTTCCTTTATTCTTTTCGCTAAGCATCGAAATATAAAAGGCATCGAAATGCATTGGCTTGGTCGCTACCACCTCGAACCCATGTTTATCCGCCAAAGCATTGAAATCGGAAGGTGAAAAGTGCCATAAATGACGAGGCACATCGTATGCTGCCCAATACTCCTTATAATGCAGGGCATCCAGTGAATTCTTGTTAGGCAGGGCAATTATCAACGTTCCATCATCTTTCAGAATATTATGAAGATGCGCCATAACCTTATTCAAGTGCTCGAGATGCTCCAATACATGCCACATGGTGATCACATCCTTAGCTTTTGATGGAATCTCATATAAATATTGAGATGGCTGGCAATCGAGGTCGAACTTTTGCTTGGCAAAGAGCCTTGCATTATCCGACTTCTCTACACCTGTCACAATCCATTTGCAGGCCTTCATCTTGTTGAGAAAATAACCTGTCCCTGAGCCTATATCAAGCAACGTTCCCGATTTCTTTGCTGCATATTCCTTTACTATCCCCGACTTTGATTTTAACGCCCTCTTCCTCGCCCAATGGTATAAGGTGTTTACGATTCCTTTTTTCGTGTCAGAATGAGACACATAGGCGGGCGCATCATAGTATTTACCAATAACATCTTCGGACGGAAAGTCCTGCGTAAAAGCAAACCCACATGTTATACATTTCTGTATTTCAAAGACTTCTTTAGTTGCTAAATAATCTACACATGACACAGATGGTGCAAACTTGGTAGAACCACAAACAGAACAGTGAGAGATATGTATATTGGTCGTTGTGCTTTCCATCATTTATATTCCAAATTGGTTTCTGTCTACTTCATTAAAGTTCTTGATGATCTGGTAACCTTTCCAGTCGCTATAATCATCGTCATTGGAATCGACAATTATAATTTTCCCAGCTTCCGCATTTTTTGCCGACTGTAATCCGGCAATGGCATCTTCAAAAACAATAACATCCTCCGGCTGCTTACCTATCATCGCCATTGCTAACTGATAAATTTGCGGATCAGGTTTTCCTTTGATGCTGCCATTATTGTATATAACTTTGCTGTAGTCAAACCAATCGGACAGAGGTAAATATTCAAAATAAAAATCAACGTTTTCTTTTCCCGAAGCAGTAGCAATTGTAAATGGGATCCCTTTAGCTTTCAGGAAATCAAGAAAATCCACAACCCCAGGAGCCAAAGACATATCTGTTTTCAAACAAAGCTCCTGATACAGTCCTTCTTTCTCCAGTACATATTTTTGTATCTGTTCGTCCGAAAGCGGTTTTTCAAATAGAGAAAGGAATATATCCTTATTATTTTTCCCATGTAATTTCCTGAACTTATCTTCATCAGACAGATACAGTCCATGCTTTGTCAGGAAAATATCCCATGCCTGATTATGTAATTTGGTATCCCAGAACAATGTCCCGTTAAAATCGAAAACTACGCCGGAAAATGTCATATTAAGCTTCTTTATAATTGAGCACAAATGTACGAAATACTTGTATAAGGTCGCAGACCTGTTATCATTTTTTGTTTTATATCTTATCGGATAAAGATCGGTTTTTCTTACCTGACATTTATTTCATAAAGCAATACACCATGTAAAGGAATATTTGTACAGAGATTTAAAACTCCATTTTCAATAATCAGGGTATCCTGTTCGGGCTTTAATTCCGCACAAGACTGGTAATAAGGCAATTTCTTCCTGAAAGCTTCTACTTGCTCCATTGTCCTCACGGTAGGTATTTTTATAACATAGCCATCTGCCGACCAAGGAAAATCATCAGCCGTTAATCCCATTAGTCTGCAATCGGCCTGCCACTCGTCAAAGAAATTAGTGTCATCAGAGATCAATGTCTTTACAGCATTTACTCTTTTAATCTTCGACTCTATACCGGATACAGAACATGAAATCGGCCTTTCCCCTGAATGAAGTACCGAATCAGAATAAGCATAGAAAAGAAGGTATAATTTCTTGCGCTCCTTATCGAATCCTGCAATAGCGCCAATCTCCTCCCCTTCCTTTTTATTCTCCGCTTCACATTTCACAGGTAGCCGGGTACTCCCTGCCATCTTATAAAAAAGGCCGGATGTGTGTGCCGATACAGAAGGTGCACCTGTATCTATTCCCGAAGAAGTATAAGACCAATGGCTGAAATAGTCAATATTAAGATCAAGCATCCGGTGATACAGTCTGGCATCATAGGCAGCCTGCCATGTTTGTCCGATTGCTCTCGGGATAAGAGGCTTTCCATCCAAACCCGATAAAATACGTCCTTCATCTATTCCATAAAACAAGTCTTTAAAGCCTTCTTTTTCGGCAGTCTCTCTTAACAAGCCAATGGTTTCGGCCAATGACCTCGTACTCTCCACTCCAGGACTAGTATCATAATAAGATGCCGCGAGGAAACTCAAACGAGTTCCTATCTTTCCTGTACACCGGTTCTTTCCTTTTGCGCAATGTGTAATAAATTGCCGTTCATCCCATAACCCATCCGACACAGTCATACTATGGGCACCTATGCAAATATTCTTACCTAAAACCTGTTCAACCGCATCCACAGTATAATCATACAAAGTGAAATAAGCATCACGCGTTTTATCCGGATCATCATCTACCGAGAACCATGAACCGTTCTCATATTCCGTGACCACCCCGAACCGCCAGCCCCTAACATTTTTCAATCCGAATTCACTAACAATAGACCGGACTAACGCCTTGATATAAGCATGCCATTGATGATAATCATCGGGCGGGCAAACATTCACACCAAAATCCTTACTTATCCGGGGATTTTTGGAAAACTTCAAAGGAACATTTCCCAGCTTAAGATGAGGCACTAAGCCTTGCCGCACAATATTCTTACAAGCCCTTACCAATGGAGAAAAATCATAATCATCCATCACCGACCTATCAAGCGGGTCTTTAAACAAATCCCTATCCTCGCTCCCACCTGCGGCAGTCATCAGTTGGATATATCTCACATAAGGGAATTGTTTGCTAAAGTAATCCTCAGCTTCTCCCTCCATTATCCCGTGCCAGTTCTGCCACCCGTCTGCATAACCCCACATATTCATATTATCTGCCATATTCCAAATAACAGGTCCCGAAAGATCGATCCGGGTACTGAACCGATTAATTATACTATCCGTTACCGGAAACGTATATGCAAGCGACTTTGCTGAGAGTAAGAAAAGTAAAAGGAAAGATAGAAAAAATCGATGGTTCATTTTTAGGGTATTCATAGGCATTAAATTAGTGAAAATCACAATATTCAAATATACAGGTTTTTAGCTATTTAAAGACAATACCAAGCAAATTTATTCTGACTTTCTTAAGATGAGGCTTCCTGTCTTCCAATTACATTCAATTATTATTTTTAGCCAAAACCACCGAACATTTCTTTATCTTCACTGTTAAATTAACAAAAGCAATTTATTTAACATATTAAAAATTAGATTATGAAAAAAGACTTGACGTCGGTAATGGAAAGCCGCAGAAGCTACTACAGTATAAACAGCAAAAGTCCTATATCAGACGAAGAGATAAAGAAGATAGTTGATCATGCAGTACTGCATGTGCCATCTGCATTCAATTCACAGTCAGCCAGAATAGTCGTACTATTAGGCGACAAGCATAAGAAACTATGGGATATCGTAAAGAAGATACTGAAATCAATGGTTTCACTTGAAGCCTACCCCGATACTGAGGCTAAGATAGACAATGCTTTCAGGGCCGGACATGGAACAATACTGTTCTATGAAAACCAAAGCGTAGTAGAAGGCCTGCAAAATGTATTTCCGTCATATAGTGATAACTTCCCTGTATGGTCGCAACATACTTCGGCTATGCACCAATATGCAATCTGGCTTATGCTGAGAGAAGCCGGCTTAGGAGCATCCCTACAGCACTACAATCCTATTATTGACAAAGAGGTGGAAAAAGAATTCAACATTAATCCTAAATGGAAACTTATTGCCCAAATGCCATTCGGAACTCCTGTGGCAGAACCAAATCCGAAAGAGTTTCAACCGCTGGAAGGCAGGGTTACCATACTTAAATAAGACTTAGATTGAGTCATCATATATAAACAAACAAGGTTGTTCGGATTGAACAACCTTGTTTGTTTATGTGAAACCTTATTCCTTCATCAACTTATCCAGAAAGTCGGTAAATTGCTTATCGAATTTCTTCATCATCTCATCATCCCAGTTGATAACAGAATCGTCGCTGATAAGGAGTAATTCTTCTATTACCGAAAAGCTATCGTCTGAGTAATTGACCGAAAACGGTTTATAGATATCGAGTCCCGAAAATCTTTCCGCTTCATTCAGTTTTTCGGTCACATCTTTCAAAACTGAAATAACCGCTTCATCACTCAGTTCGTCTTGTTTATCGACCCAGTCGAAAACGACAATCTCCGCCACCTTATTCTCCTCGTCATCATAAAAGGCAACTTCCCCGCTTTCCTTATCCACGGTGATAAAGATATCGGTGAGAGAGCTTCCGGCATAGTCCTCGGCCAATATATCTATGGCTTTAATAAATGTGTCCTTTATTAAAGTAAAAGAATCCCTGTTTGCACTCATGGTATATATCTGTTTTATTGTTTACTTATATATTAAAGTCTAGTATATGTTCACCCGACTTTAATGTGTTGTGTATCCTTACTTCCGAATTTTGCTGAACTAGAGAATAAGGAACAACGCTTTTGGTAAGCCATGCATTTCCCCCGATAATAGAATCATGTCCTACTACTGTTTTTCCACCCAATATGGTTGCACCGGCATAAATAACCACATTATCCTCGATGGTCGGATGCCGTTTCTCATTGGCCAGGCCTTTGGTGACAAACAATGCACCTAATGTAACCCCCTGGTAAATCTTCACATTATTACCAATCACAGTGGTCTCTCCTATCACAATCCCTGTACCATGATCTATATAGAGGCAACATCCGATTTCTGCCCCCGGATTAATATCCACCCCTACTTTAGAGTGGGCATATTCAGAGAAAAGTCTTGGAATAATGGGTGTTCCCATTTTATAGAACTCATGCGAAATACGATATACCACCTGAGCGAAGAAACCCGGGTAAGTAAGAATGACTTCTTCTATAGATTTGGCCGCCGGATCATTATCGAAATAGACCGATGCCTCATCAAAAAGCTTGTCTTGTAAATCGGGTAATTGTGATATGAACTTATCTACCATTTCCTCTGCCCGTTCCCTGTCCAGAAGAGCCGCTATATTCTCCACCAATACTGAATAGAAGTAATACAGCTTCTTTTCCCGCGACTTTTCCTGTTCACAAATAGGAAAAAGCACTCTGTGTATTAGGGTGTTTAGTGCATCCTCCAGCTCTATCCTATTGATAGGAAGATGCTTGGACTCTGCTCTTAACTTATTGGCTATTTCGTAAATATTTGTCATGACACTGAGCTTTTTGAAGTAACAAATGTAAGAATTAAAAATGAAAAAAGGCATAATGAAAAATATAGATAAAGCCCTGACCGGATTTCTAAGCTTTTGACCATCTTTTCCATTTTAACTAAAAGGTGACAAAGGTAACACTTTTGGCTATTAGCTAATAGCCGTTAGCTCTTAGCTTTTTTATTTTCTTTCTGTCATCCTGACGATAGAATTAAAAATCGGCAGAGCTCAGCGGAGCCAAAGGATCTCCTTACTTTAAACGAGATGCTTCGTTCCTCAGCATGACAACACTCCCTAGCTGGCGCGGACATCTTGTCCGCGTCCACAATACATACAAGCAGGAAGCCTGCGCGAGCAAGTTAGGTTCAGCTTATTTTTTGATAACTCATTATTCATAATTCCTCATTCTTCATTCTTACCCTGGCTTTTTCCATGTCTGCAATCTTTCGATGGCTTGCCTCATCACAGTACCCAGTTCAGGGTCAGTAGTCTCTATAATCCACGGCTTAGGCTCTTTTATTTCCTGCTCTTCTTTCTCTTTCTTTTTTCGGTCATTACGTTCAATAACAAACTTAATGGCTGCCATAACAGGAGCTACTTCTTTTTCTTTAATAATCTCTTTCTTAAGGATAGATACATTCGGGTTACTTGGGGACGGTTCATACTCTCTCTTTGTTTCTTTTATTCTATAGCCTTCCAGTTTCTCCTTTAGTGACCTTCG
>JAITVH010000078.1 GCA_031285905.1 Prevotella sp. | reverse complement strand
ATCGAACCGAATAAACTCAGTATCATTATTCTGCGGATTTATCTTCACAAGCCCACCTCTGAACCCTGCCCATATCATACCATTTTTGTCTGATATAATAAAATTAGGGTTTTCATTATTTGTACCATGTTCTACTGATATCTTTTCTATTTCTCCGGTTGTCTTATCTATCTTATTTATACCATTATTGTATAGCAATACCCAAACATCACCTTCATTATCCGGTATTATCTGATTAACAAAATCACCCGAAAGCCCATTTCGTGTCGAATAGTTCTTATCTGCGACATATACCCCGGATGATTTCAGCAATTTGGCCTTATCCACAACAAATATTCCTCCCAGACATGTAGCGATCCATAATTGGTTCTTATCATCTTCGAAAATATGGTAAGCCCAATTGGAATTCAATGTACGGGTACTGTCTACAATAGCGTAATTTATAAATTGCTTTCTTTCATAATCATATCTGTTCAGGCTACCATCTGTAGCCACCCACAGATTATTGTCCTTATCTTCATAAATATGTCTGATTCTGTTATGAGAGATGGGATATTTCTTATCCCCCATTCTGTACCAGATAGAGTTATTAGCAGAAGAGGTTAATGATGGTGATAAGATAAGCCCGTTGCTACCACCAAACCAGAAATTGCCGCGTGAATCTTTATGAATGGAATGAAAACGATTACCATCTCCAATACCTGTTATTTGTGAAATCTGGATAAGTTGCATCGATTTATCAAAACGGGACAACGATATCCCATAATCCGTTCCCAACCATGTATTGTTCTCCACATCAGTAAAAAGCGCCCAGACAATATTATTACTCAAAGATGTATTACTTCGGGAATCGTGTACAAAATGAGTTATCTCCTCATTCTGTTCGTTATACGTATACAATCCATTGTCAGTAGCCAATACCAGATTACCCCATCCATCTATTGTCAGGGATTTAACCGAATTATTTTGAAAGGCCCTTATCTCTTCTACTTTATCCCTAACAGGGCTATACTTATATAAAGCACCTTCTGTTCCAATCCAAATCTCATTTGATTCTTCGTTTTCTAATAAGGAATTAACAAACAGGTTATTCTTCTTTAAGCTAGATGGTAAAGCTATTGTTTCAAACTTATCTTTATCGGATATATATCTTGAAAGCCCATTATAAGTGCCAATATATAATATATCATCGGATGACCTGATAATGGTATAGATAGTATGATGAGGAAGTTCCTTGCCTCTCGTTTCGGAAATATTCTCTAGTTTTTCTGTCACTAAATTATACCGGAATAAACCGTCTAATGTACCAATCCATAAAAGAGAATCCTGCTTGGCTATTGCCCGTACATTCCGGGGAAATTCAATCTTTAAATTCTCGTATTGCTCTGTTTTGTAATTGTATATAAGAATACCATTATCAGTTCCCAGATATAACAAACGGTCATCATAATGAAGTATACGATGTACAGATGTGTTGGAGCTTTCTCCATACGAAAAATGTTGCCTTGACGAATATCCGTCATTACTGAAAAGCCCCTTATTGGTTCCTATCCAGATCAATCCCTGAGAATCCTGAGCAAAGGAGTAGATGGTAGAAGCATCCGGGCTGGGTAATATATTCGTAAAAGATTGATAGTTTATGTTTTGACCATACACATAGATAACTGACAGCAAAAACAATAATATGTTAAGGGGTTTTCTTATCATCCGTTTCTATGATAGTGCGTAATGTTAATATTTCTCAATCAATAACAAGGAACTGCCCCTGTATCAATTTTGACTTTAATGAATATACCAGTAGATTAGATAATTAAATCTACTGGTATAAACAGATTAATATTTTACCAGATCGATTTCACATCAAATACTTCGATGTTCTTGACTTCAATATTATTTCCCCAGAAATGGAATCCTTCTTTATTGTTTCTATCAGGGCGGCGTTCCATCGAATAAGAATATGCCCCTCCATCAATAAACACCTCGATCGAAGTTTTATCAATATATATATCCGCCGTAATTTCCATACTCGTCATATCTTCAGGCGAATAGAATACACCATTTATTGTAGTGGAGTTCATATCATACCCAACCATCCGTTGTGCAAACAGATTAAAACCGGCATCGGTAGCATGAGACAGTTTAAAGGTAGTCTTTATCCGCAGACATTCCGCATCATAAAACTCCTTCAATAATTCATTTGCCTTACCTGAAGTAAGGTTAGCCCACTGACGAACAGATGTAAAAAGCTGCTCTGCTTCTTTTACAGGGATATTAAATAAACGAGGTCCATTTTTTGTGGTACGAAGAGTCAACTCGGTAGGCAATAACATCATTCCATTAAATGGTATATCCGGATGGCTAATGCGCCCCCAACCGATTTGTACCCGGCGACCGTCAGGCATATTGGTAAATGTCTGCGCTGCATATATAGAACCTGTAGTATACTGGAATTTTCCGGCTTCAGGGGTGAATACCTTACCATCAAACGAGCCCAGCATATAAGTGCCGGAAGCCCCATACATTACCCATTTTGTGTTATTGGGATTCCCATCTACTGGCAATTCAAACAGTTCGGGACATTCCCAAAATCCGGTTACATGGCTTTCGTATTTCCAGTCTTTCAGATTGGAAGATGTATAAATAGAGTGCCCGTCACGCTCGTTAAGAGCCATTACCCAATGGTTACCCGGTTTGTACCAAAACACTTTAGGGTCGCGTGTATCCTGACTATTCCATATATGTTTCGAATCTATTACCGGATTACCTGTATATTTAGTAAAAGTACGACCCTTATCAAGGCTATAAGCAATGCTTTGTACTTGCTTTTCCGAACTGGCAGCAGTATAAGCTGCTATCATAGCCGGCGTTTTCCCTTTGTTGTAGCCGGCAGTATTATCGTAATCGATAACGGCAGAACCTGAAAACATTCCTCCTTGATGATCCGGATATAATGCGTCAGAAAGCTCTTCCCAATGAATAAGATCTTTACTGACCGCATGTCCCCAATGCATATTCTCCCACTCCCTTTCGTATGGATTATGCTGGTAAAACAGATGATATTCTCCATCGTAATAAATGAGCCCATTTGGATCATTGATCCATCCCCGGCGTGTGGTGAAATGGAACTGTGGGCGGTTTTTCTCCTTATATAAATCATCTTGTCCGGCAATGATGTCATCCTGATAAATCTTACTTAATCCTTTATCATCCCCTTCATAAGTAATGGTTAAGGTCTTTCCTTTAAGGTCAGATACATCTTTAAACACCCAATAGTCTGCGTCCTCAGGTGCAAGTCGAATAACAACTGACAAATCAGATTTTCCATCCGTAGTAAATGTCATTTTGGCCCTATTCTGCTTATGTGATACGGGAAAATTAAGGTATTTCTTATTGATCTTAATTTTGATCTCTCCTGCTGAGAGATTCAGATTTACGAGAATAAGTGCAAAGGCAATCAATGTCGTTGAGGCTAGAGTTTTCATGTAATAAATATATTAAATTATAAATAAGATCAACATCTAATGAACTTCAAATATACTTAATTAGTTGGGAAGTAGATAGTATTTCTACATTCCGTCCATCAATCTTTATCAATCCTTCATCTACCATCTTTTTCAGTTCATTGGCTAGAGCAGGTCTGGTCACTCCCAGATATTCTGCCAGTTGTGTCTGGTTATGCTCCATTATAGATAATGAATCTCCTTTCTTATGTTCAAAAATATAATAGATAAAACGGCTTCGAATACTTTTATAGGAAAGTATCCGTAACCGACTGACTGTACAAGCATTGCAATTCCCCGTCAATCGCAGGAAGTTCTTTAATAATTCAGGCTCGGAACTGATTAATTTGAAAACTGAATCTTTTGTAGCTTTAAACCATATCCCGTCTTCTACAACTGTAAAGGTTGCAGGAAATATATTATTACCATCAAACAAATGCGGAGTCGCAAAAGCTCTGGGAGCAATCAGGTTTTCCACCTTTACATTATTACCCGATACATCTACAATATTCACCTCGAGATTTCCTTTCAGAAGAATATGCATATGGACACAAGGTGTTCCCTGACGAATAATAACCTCCCCTTTCTTTATCGGTTTTATATCATAATCGATCCTGTCGAGCAATGTCTTCTTCGACTCATCAGTCATTCCCCTGAATAAAGGAATCTTATGAATGGTGTTTATTTGTTGTTCGGTTAACAATATCTGTCTTTCCATATTGTACTGACTCCATAACAATTTGAAAGATAAAATTACAAAAAAATAATTACCGAACCCGTAAAAACAAAGAAAAGGTGGATACTGCATGTACTCCACCCTTATACAATCATAACTATCAATCGGTTATCCTTTAATCATTGTCAGCAACATTTTGAATCGTTCCTTAGCTGATAAAGCATGAGGCACATTTGCCGGCATAATAATAGACTCTCCTTTTTTTAATAAGTGAGGTACACCTCCTAATTTTATTTCCACTTCTCCATCTAACACCTGTACCATCGCATCGAAAGGGGCGGTATGTTCCGTTAAACCTTGTCCTGTATCAAAGGAAAATAATGTAATATTCCCTGTCTCATTTTTTAAGACTTGCTTACTGATAATACCACCATCTGAATAGTCTATTAACTGTTCAAGATTCAACACTTTTCCTTTTTCAAATACTTTATTCATAATTATCTCATTTTATATTTGTTATATAGATCAAGTATGTCATTTAGCCTGCTTATCCGGATTAAACATCCTGTTTATAAGATCGAGGGAAGGCCCGGTCATAAAAGTTGTAACCAAAGCCATAATCACCATCATTGCGAATATTTCGGAACTGAGTATTCCCAGGTCATAGCCAATATTTAAGACTACAAGTTCCATCAGTCCTCTGGTATTCATCAATGCTCCTATTGTCAGACTATCCTGCCAATTCTGTCCTACAAATTTAGCAGCCAGGGCACTCCCTATGAACTTACCAATAATTGCAATAAGGATAATAATCCCTGTTATTTCCAATAACTCCCGGTCGTTTATCAGCCCTATTTCCGTTTTCAAGCCACTGATAACAAAGAACAAAGGTAATAAAAGGACAAGAGCTACATCTTCTATTTTCCCGATAAACATTTTTCGAAACTGCATATTGTCCGGCATTGCGACACCTGCCATAAAGGCACCGAAAAGGGCATGAATACCTATCGTTTCGGTTATGAAAGAAGAAACGAGCAACACCAGAAAAGATATGACTACAATCTTCTTATTCGACTTTCCATCTGCTCCCTGCTGCTCCCATAATTTTTTCATGAATGGTCTCACTAATTTTATCATGGCCCACACATACAAAACAGCAATAAGTATTGTATAGACCGAACTCAGAAAAGAGCCTGCTTTTACAATCGCAATAACGGCAGCAAGCAGGCACCAGGCAGTTATATCATCTGCGGCGGCACAAGTAATCACTATCGCCCCTATTTTTGTTTTATGAATCCCTCTTTCCTGTATAATACGTGCCAATACAGGGAAAGCCGTTATACTCATAGATATCCCTATAAACAGGGCGAATGATGAGAACTGCACATGTTGAGGCGAATATGAAGTATATATATAATACGCCAATCCAATCCCCAAAGCAAAAGGAATGATAATGCTGGCATGGCTGATCACTACAGCATTATGAGCTTTATCGCGCAAAAGTCCCAGATCGAGATCGATGCCTATAACAAACATGAAAAGGACAAGCCCTATCTGGCTCAATATGCCAAGATTCCCTAACGATTCGGGAGGAAATAAGAACGCAGATACCTCAGGAAAATACATGCCCAGCAAGGAAGGCCCAAGAATGATACCGGCCAGAATTTCACCAATAACCATTGGCTGACCTATCTTTTTGAATAGCCATCCCAAAATACGGGCGACAACGATGATTATGATTATCTGCAGCAACAGTAATCCGACTGAGTGATGAAGGTTACCGAATATAGATTCTGTAAACTCTCCAAATGCACTGGTATCCTGTGTGGTATCTATGACTTCCTTCCCTTTTTCCAGATACTCGCCTTTGGAAATAATCCAATAGATAAAGAATGAGAAAGAACCTATTACTAAAATATAGAAATATATATTGCGAAGCTTACCCATAAAATAGGATGGATATATTAGTGACCTGTTTTATCTTAAAAATCCGGTTTCTCAGAATGATTATCTGGCCGGCTTATAACTTGGTCTATAACATTATTTCAATACTTTTTGTTCCTGACAATCGCGTCTTTTTTACGAATATACATGAATACTCCCCTGTGCTGCAGGAAGGTAGTTGACCCCTATCCACGTGATCATAAGCAATATAAATGCGATTGGCAGCATCCACAACGTAAATTTAGGATGGAACTTTTGTAATCGCATATGGATATACACCAGATAGGCAGCAGATGTAATAAACGCCCATGTCTCTTTAGGATCCCACGACCAGTAATGCCCCCAGGCCTCTTTCGCCCATACGGCACCCATCAGCATTCCCAGTATAAGGAAACCAAATCCGATATATACCACATTATCCATCAGATTATACAGTTGCTCATCTGTCCTGTTCTTTTTCATATTTACCAGTTGAATAATGGCAGCTATTGTCGCTGCTCCCAGCATAGCATACGACAATATATATACTGTAACATGTGGGACAAACCAATAGCTTTGCAAAGCCGGCATCAGATTGGTGGAATGTATCTCAGGCTTAAAGATATTGACACAAACAAATACACATGCCACCAGGCTGGAAAATGACAACAACCACTTATATTTCCAATGCCTGTAAGCAATATAGCCAACTGTCGCCAAAAAAAACGAGTACCAAAGACGGGTTTCCCCAATCGTTCGCAAAGGAGGCCTCTCCTGCCCTATCCACAGACCGACAATAAAGGCAGCAAAAATGACGATGCCTGTTATCATCAGCCCTTCCGCTATAAATGGTCTTTTACATTTATAGACTAACAAACCTGCGCCTATCCAGCATAGCATGGCAGGTATGGCAAACCACAAAAATTCATCCCAAGTCATTTTCTTTCCTGTTTTTCCTGTTTCCTGACCATAGTAAACAAATAGAACCTATTGCAAGCAATCCTATACCAATATATACAGGATACAGCCATGGGTCATAAACCAATTCCAGACTGCTATAAGTAGACATTCGTCCTGCCTGGTTGTCATATCCATACTGGGAAATCGTCCAACTGCCTATTCTTAAAGGCTTATTCACCTCTAATATCGTTTCAGCCTCATTTCCATCTTCCATAAAGACTTTTATATCCGATAGAAATCTCTTAGGCTCAGGCTGAGTCATTACAATACAATACTGCGAATCGAGCGGAAGAGTCATGTAGAGTTGCGCCATATTTCCACCACAAACCCAACCCTCATGAATCTCTCCCGTCTTTACATTTTTTGCCAGTATCTTAGTTGCAGGACTCGAACCCGGCATAGGTACTGCCTGATAAGTACTGTCGCTGTTTCTAATAGCCTGGTGTATATATTCTTTCAATTCTATATCCCATTTATCAAGCCTTCCCTGAGGGCGTTGCATATCTATCTGAAAAAAATCAGGTCTCCCCTTTGGTTGAGCCTCTCCTGTCTGCCTGTCTATTATCGTCAGTTTAGGAGAATATTCTTCCATATCGAAGTCATTCAACTGTATGGCAATAGGGAGCTCCAAAACATCTTCATTCTCACTATATACACGCCATTCTACCTCGCCTTCCTGTATATGCATCACATAACGTTTGATATCTGCGGCTCCCAGTCCTGCTGCAAAAAGTAACACCCATAGCCCGATATGATTAAGATAAAAAGCATAATCCTGTTTTCTGAAAGCAATCAGTCGTCTTATAATCAGCGAACCCAATGATAATAAGGTTAGCAGATAGATAAGGACGAAAGGCCATGAACTTGTTACCTGACGCAAGCCTAACGAAGTCAAAATATTAGTATCATGCGGGTTGGTACGTACCATTTGTGGCGTAAGTCCCATTATGAGCGAAAGGATAAGCAAAGCACAAATAATAGTAACAGAAAAAGGTACTCCCGAAAACCATTGATAGAAAGGACTTTTCCGGGCGAATGAAAACAAAATGAGAAACAAAATCATAACCCCTCCCAAGATAAGGTTAACAGGCGATTGCAGCAGAAAGAAATTGAAATTCCCCACAATCAGCTGTAGTATAAAACCCATTACCACAATCCCTCCTACAAAAGCTATACTTTCCCTGTATCGCCAGGGGAATTGCCACATTTTCCGTTTATTCTCACTCATTCAATTTATATATTGCTATTCTATATTAGTCCGTTTTTTAACTAAAAGGTGACAGATGTAAATGATGAATTATAAATTATGGATTATGAATTTATATTTGACTTTGTCAACTTAATATTTTAACTAAAAGGTAACAAAGGTTACATATTATAACTCTTCCGCCCTTTTGTCATCCTGACGTTAGGAAGGATCTCCTTACATTTAAGCCAGATGCTTCGTTCCTCAGCATGACAAGACAAAATTTTAACTAAAAGGTAACAACCAACGGTCACAGGAGCGTAGCGTATGTAAAGGTTACATTTTTCTATATATTTTTCAAAGAACATTTTTCCGCTTCGCTTTCCATTTTCAACTTTCAACTTTCAATTAAACTTACCTATAGATAAATATAAATAAAAAAGATAATAAAAAAGTGCCTGAAGCCTTTTTCAGACACTTTCTCCTCATTATTTACCTTTGCCTCATTATATATTTGCTGTTAACTTACCTTCTTCCTTTGCTTTTTTGATCCATTGGGGAACAACCGTCTTTATCCAGTTATCTTTCTTTTCTCTCAATGTTTTCATATCAAGGCCTATATACTCCTGTGCTTTGTCTTTGCTTGATATATCAGGCATTTCGACATCTGTCACCCCATGCTTAAATAATACTCTTTGCAACTCTAACTGCGCCTGCAAACTCTTATCTAAGCTATGAGCCAGTATCCGTTGTGTCTCTACCGGAGCATGGAAAGAAGCGCCATGCGATGCCACTGCAAAATCCCATCTCCACTGAGCCTGACGGAGTAGTTTAAGGGAAGCTGTCATCTCAGCATCATCCGCTCCTTTTTCCCAAGCTGTTTTAGCCATAATATGCGCCTTTGACAATTCTATCTCTATACGGTCACGGATCTCCAATGCTTTATCCTGATACTGATACACATAGCTCCTCAGGTTTTCCTCACTATCGCGGTGACAAGTCTGACATGTATTCGATATATTTTTTAACGGACTCATTACCTGATGATTAGAATACTTTATCCCACCTTCCGACATATATGGCATATGGCAATCGGCACATGATAAGCCGCGTTGCGAATGTGGCCCTAGTAAAAACAATTCATAATCAGGATGTTGCGCTTTCAGCATAGGAGCTTTGCTCAAGGCATGTGTCCAGTCCGAAAACTCAGCATTATCATAATATTCTTCCATCGCTTCTACCGTCATACCGCCATCCCATGGGAAAGTCAGGTATTTACCTTCTTTTGTAAAGTAGTACTCTACATGACATTGCGCACACACCAGCGAACGCATTTCCTGAGGGGTAGCCTCTGTGATATCTTTACCCTGACGCTGAAACGCTTCGATCAGAGCAGGACGGGTAATTGTCAGGTTCATAGTCTGCGGATCGTGACAATCGGCGCAACCGATAGGATTAACCACCTCGGCACCCCAGTCACTCCACTTGGCCTTATAATACTCTTCAATACCTTTTTCGTGCATCAGGCGTGGTACATCCGGGCTTTTACATGTCCAGCAGGTACCCGGTTGTAAATCTCCTTCTCCGTTCTCAGGTGTTCCTGTACGCAATGAGTTCCTTATATCTTCTATAGCATGCATGTGTCCGCGAGGTGCAGAATAGTCGCGCGAAAAGGCATAACCCGCCCATAACACCACCATTTCGGGACGGTCTTCAAGCACATCCTGGAATATATTCCCCAAGTGTTTACTCTTGAAGTCCATGTTTTGCGTCATTTTCCAGGTATTATACTCACGCGGATAATTTACTCCCCATTCTTCACTATGCGGATTAATCCCCGTAATCTCTATCTTCTTATTATTGAACAATGTGGCAATCTCGGCCCGGCGTTCGGTAACCGATGCAGCCAGTAAGCCCAAAAGAAAAACAGCGACCATTACAACGGCAAATATGCCCCATCCGATAATAGGCCTGCGTTTGATTGCTTCTGCTAATTTCTTAAACATAATCTGTCGATTTTATATAGTTATTATTTTTTCATTCGTTCTTTCAGCCACTCAGGTACAGGCGATTTCGGTAGCGGCACGATGGCATTGGGCGAGGATGACAAGTTGCTCACTTTGGTATGCGGCACCTGTGTATGGCAATCCCAGCAAGCTTTTCCCTTTCCTTCCTTCACATCACAATAGTCTATCATTCCTGTTTTTACAAATTCGGTATTCAATTCCAGATGGCAGCGGATACAGTTATTCATAATCACTTCATAGCTTTCTTCACGAGGCCTGATAACATTTGGTTCCCCCTTAACGGTAAAAACAGCAGCGTGATAGAGCCCGTCTTTTGCTTTAAAAGCATATTTGTTCACAATATTATCCTGTGGCACATGACAATCGTTACAAGTAGCCCATTGTGCATGTGAACTATGATTCCATGATTGGTAATACGGAGCCATGATATGGCAGTTTACACATGCCGCCGGATCATCGGATAGATATGAATGTGCCCGCGACATATAGACTGTATACCCCCCCAATCCGACAATAAATCCTCCAATAATAAATAGTGGAAGAATAAACTGGTTAGGAATATAACTTAGGATTCTTTTTATCATGGCCTGAAAGGTTTAATTCTATTTTTCAAAATGCAATCTGTAATTGAGCAAATACCATATTTGAATTCGGTGCATCCCATTTTTTCGAATAATCGGAATAGATATAATTTAGCTGTACCCTACACATAGGATAAAAGTAATAATTTAATCCGACAGTATAATCAATCACTTCACTATTAATATCTTTATTTCTGTTATAATAATCCACTTTACCTAAAACATTCAGTTTTTGAGGAATAATATAGAATAAGCCTAATCCGTAAATTCCCTCTTTGTCTATTCCTCCGTCATTGCCATGTATCCACTCGCTACGGGCATAAAACCTGTCCGATTTATAATTAGCGCTCAGATACCATCTGTCACGCACATGATCTGAAATTTCTTCATCCCCTGCTTTCAGGTATGTTGCCTGTCCCAGATAAGCACCGCCGCCTATACGCAGCCCCTTTACAGGTTGAAGCAACAGCATCCCGGCAAAATCTTTTCCGTTATTTGTTTCGTTTGTTGTTACTCCTGTACCTTGAAACATACCAGCCGAATACTGTATAAAATTATGAGTTGCCATCGGAATTAATTCACCCGATGCCATAATTCCCGCATCGCGTCCAAAGTTATTTTTCCCATTCTGGCTTCTCATTACATCGTCTTCACCAGCATATCCCACCAAATTGGAGATGGTGCGTGAATAAGAAACTGTTTCCAAGGTCGCAGGAACTAGCTGGTTCTCCATTGTAAACGGGCTTTTGAACTGCCCTACCTTGAGATTAAATTCTTTAGCTGCCGTCCACTCACCCCAAAATTCCTGTACTGAAGGATTCACTAACTCTATATTAAACCCATAACGGAACGAATCGTTCAATTTACCGTTAGCGATAAGAAAAAGGTTCTTCGCCCTGAAATTATGATGTATTCTGTTCACATCTGTGTACTGATACATCAGCTGCCCGTTTCCACTTAACTGGAAGTAAGGAGAATTAAAGAAATCACGTACTTTACCCACAGTTTGACCAGCGGCAGAACTCTTCTTTTCTTCTTTAGCAGAACTCTTCAATTCATTCGCTTCCGATTGGGTAAGAATATTCTTTTCAACCAGCTTCTTTAGCAATTCATCAGAATTTTGTGCCGAAATAGTTCCTATCAATAAACTGAATGCAAACAATACAAATAATGTCCTCATCATATTTAAGGTGTTACAGGTTTACAATTTATAACACAAAATATGTAAATAAAGTCGAAAATAAATGTAATAAATATTACACTCTGCAAAATAATCACGGAATATATAGATTGTTTTGTGGTTGTAAAATTTTATTAGATTCTATTGTTTCATCCGTTGTTCTCTGCCTATCATTCATAATTCTTATTTATATAGAAAATATATCGAAACATTTTTAGCTATCTTTGTCTTCGGTTTTTCTATAAAATAAATATGTCTAAATATAATTTTGATGAAATAGTTGATCGCAGAGGCACTCATGCGATCAAAGTAGATGCATTGGGCGAACGGTTTGGAAATCCTGACCTGATTTCCTTATGGGTGGCCGATATGGATTTCAAGTCACCGCCTGCCGTAGCCAATACCATTATAGAGCGCTGTAGACATGGTATTTTTGGTTATACCAGCACTTCTGACGAATACTATAATTCGATCATAAACTGGGTAAACCGCCACCATGACTGGAAGATAGATAGAGAATGGATATCTTTCGTGCCGGGAATAGTCAAAGGCATTGCATTTGCTGTCGATTGCTTTACATGTCCCGACCATGAAGTAATTATACAGCCCCCTGTTTACCATCCTTTCCGCATCATTCCTACATTGCATCACCGTACTGTTGTGGATAATCCGCTTATTTTAGAAGCCGGACATTACAAAATGGATGTTGAAGGACTGAAAAAGCTGATAAATCCGGCATCGAAACTCCTTATCCTGTGCAATCCTCACAATCCGGGCGGCAGAGTATGGACACGCGAAGAATTGATTGCTATAGCAGATATTTGCTTTGAACACAAGATATTGGTGATCTCAGACGAGATTCATTCTGATCTTGCTTTTGTTCCCCACAAGCACATTCCTTTTGCCAGCGTATCGGAAAAGGCTGCGCAAAACAGCATAACCTTTATGGCGCCCAGCAAGACATTTAATATTGCAGGCATTGTAAGCTCGTACTCTGTTATTCCAAATAAAAAATTGAGAGAGCTATTTCATACTTTTTTGTCAAACAGTGAGCTCGAGGCAGGGCATATTTTTGCCTATCTGGCCGCACAAGCTGCCTACGATAACGGTGATGAATGGCTGGTAGAAGCAAAAGATTATATATGGAAGAATATCTGTTATGTAGATGAATACCTGAAATCGAATATTCCGCAAATTAAAGCAATGCTTCCTGAGGCATCGTTCCTTGTATGGCTAGATTGCCGTGAACTGAATTTATTGCAATCTGATCTGGTCTCACTCTTTGTGGATGATGCTAAACTGGCATTAAATGATGGTATTATGTTTGGTACCGGTGGCGAAGGTTTTATGCGTCTGAATGTAGGCACTCCACTGGCTAATATCCGTCAGGCTATGGACAATCTTAAAAAGGCAGTCGAAACCAAACAAACATCTATCTAAATTGTTTTTATTTTGGGCACGATTGTTGCTCAACATGATATAAATAACGCTTGCAAAAGCATATATTAATTAAATTAACTCAACTAATAAAATGAAAATTTCAACAAATAAATTTGTTGCTTTATCCTATGATTTGAATGTTGGCGAAAACGAAGAGCGCGAATTGATGGAAAGGGCAACAGCCGAAAATCCACTAGAGTTCATATATGGAACCAACTCAATGTTGGAAGCCTTCGAGAAAAATCTGCATGGATTGGGCGAAGGAGATTCTTTCGACTTCATCCTTTCTCCTGACGAAGCTTATGGCGAATATGACGATGAGGCAATAGTTGATCTGCCACGCCATATTTTTGAGCAGGATGGTAAAATAAATGAAGATGTGATTTTTGAGGGTAATACAGTACCAATGATGGACACAAACGGTAACCGTCTGAATGGTTCCATTGTGGAGGTGGGAAATGATACCATCAAAATGGACTTCAACCATCCACTTGCAGGTGAGACTTTAAATTTCTCAGGAAAAGTACTCAATGTCAGGGAATCTACTCCAGAAGAAATTGCCGCCTTACTTGCTCCACAAGGTTGTGGCTGTGGAGGCAGTTGTGGTTGTGGAGACGATGAAGAAGGCGGTTGCGGAGAAAAGGCTTCTGCCGGAGGCTGTGGATCAGGTTGCGGTTGCGGACACTAATCTGTAAAATCTCATAATATAAAGACAGGCTTCTTGCCTGTCTTTTTGCTTAAATTAGTATCAAATAGAAATAATAAAGGAAGGGTTATGTAATGAATGTTTACGAAAATCCTTATCTTTAAGCTCAATTTTTACAAACCTTAATATCAAAAGTATATGGCTATAATTAAATCGGGTAATCCGACATTTAAGAATGTATTTGAAAAAGTAGGCCCTGCCACAGACACCAGTCAGGCAATGACTGTAAACGGCGCGATCGGAAAAACAGGTATTCTGCTTGCTCTGGTTGCTTTCGGTGCAATAATAACATGGAATATGTTTTCCAGCCTGGCATATTCAGGACTTGTTATGTCGCTGTTTTGGGTAGGCCTCGTAGGGGCTTTTATAATGAGCCTTGTAATTGTATTCAAAAAAACTACCGCTCCTTATTTATCTCCGGTATATGCCGTGCTCGAAGGCTTTGCTCTTGGTGCTATATCGGTCATAGCAAATTCATATTATCCGGGGATAGTGCTTCAGGCTATTTCTCTTACGTTTGTAGTAACTACCATTATGTTGTTATTGTATCGCTTCCGCATAATAAGGGCTACAAAGAAATTTGCTGCCGTTATATTTGTTGCCACAGCTTCAATTGCTGTATTTTATCTCGTTAGCATCGTCTTATCCTATTTCTTTAATATTACATCGCCTGCTTACGCCGCTACTCCGTTAGGGATAGGGATTAGCGTATTTATTGTCATTATAGCAGCGTTGAACCTTATTATGGATTTTGCGTTTATAGAAGAAGGAGCTGAATATCAAGCCCCTAAATTTATGGAATGGTATGGTGCTTTTGGACTCATGGTAACTCTTGTCTGGTTATATATAGAAATATTAAGATTATTAATGAAAATAGCGGCAAGCAGCAGATAATAATATAACTAAATATCAAGTAAGGCAGATGATGTTTAGTAACTCTCTGCCTTTTCTAATTATTAGGTGTATTGATCAAATAAATTAACAATGGACAGATAAAACAATAAGTAATGGCTATAGGATTAGAACAATACGAAGAACAATTAAATACATTTCTTGTCCACATTTTCCGTGAGCATGGTGTAAAATGTGAAATAGAAAACAACACGCTGATCTTCAAACATCAGCGAATGACTGCTTATGCCCGTTTATTTGACATGTCCGCCACTTCAGCTACATTATTACAACTGGATGTAAGTCTGGAAATAGGAATGGGAAAAGAAATTTTGGAGTCGTGTATTGGTATGGGAATGGATATGGAGTCTGCCACAAAAAACGCATGGGACAATTTTCTGAAGAACTCATTCCATGTTCTCCTGTCTGCATTCTTCAAACCGGGGGAAGATGATCAGGTTACCAGATATAAATGGGTTATAGGCGGACGTAAATATGATATATTTATGAGCCAGATGTCCGTTCGGGGTACTTTACCCGATCCCTATCCTGAAGAGTGGTATGATGAATTACAGAAAATTATAAAAAAGCAGAATCTGACAGAAGGAACTCACTGGGCGCGATTATACTATGCACAGTCACAACGTGAGATGATGAGATGGGAGATATTATTAGATAATCAGTCCTGGACAGATATAGAACCTGAAGTAAGAACGCTGAACTTTCCTAAATCTCAGGATTTTCTTTCCTTGCGTATATTTTTTGTAATGAAAGATGAAATAGATGTCAGCCAGGCAGCATCGGCAATGGCATGGCTGGCTGATAAAGACCTGCCGGAAATTGAAGATACTTTGGTTAGCGAAGGGTGGTCTGTTTCTGATGCAGAGAAGGCTTTGGTATTTATACCTTTAGCTTTTGGGCGGATATTTCTGCAAAGCTTTACTACCACCGAGTTTCCTAATGAAGCTACTGTTACAAATGAGGCAGACGATGAAACTAAGATAAACTTAGGCAACGAACCAATTTATACTTCTGCATATCGTTTGGCTCAATATATAATGCAGAAAGGATGCGTAAACAAAAAGCACTTTGAAATGCTTCTATCACAAAGCTCTGAGTTCAATGCTTATAATCAAGCATTGAAAGACGGAGCTACAAAAGAAGACCTAGATGGAGCCCATTTTGGCTCGCCCATGTTATTTATGTATAACTATCAACCTCCTATCATTAACCCTGTAGTACCAGATGATGCAGATAATGAAAATAAGGAAAAGCCGCAAAAGAAATCGTGGAAGTTTTGGAAACGCTGATTACCTGTAAATATTAAAATTCAGAAAGAACAAATTATTATAACAAGTGTTTAAATCATAGTTATAATATTAATATTTACACGGTTATATATGAAACTTGACGGACGGAAAATGAGTGATAATGTGGATGACCGCAGAGGTCGCTCAGTAGGGAAAGCTCCATTAAGCATCGGAGGACTTATTATTGTCGGACTAATAGTCTGGCTGACAGGAGGAAACCCTCTTGAGTTCCTTTCCCAACAGGCTGCCAGTGGTATATCCAGCCAATCAACTGATTATACTCCTAGTGCGGAAGATGAAAAAGCAGCCAATTTTGCCAAAGTTATATTGAAAGGAACAGAAGATGTGTGGACTGAAATTTTTGCACAAAACGGGATGCAATACACTCCACCCGAAATGGTATTATTCAGTGGAACTACACGCTCGGAATGTGGAAATGCCTCTTCTTCCACTGGCCCTTTCTATTGTCCTCTCGATCAAAAACTCTATATAGACTTATCTTTCTTTAAGCAGATGGAAGGTCAGTTAAATGCAGGAGGAGATTTTGCCTATGCATATGTGATTGCACACGAAGTAGGCCATCATGTACAGAAACTATTGGGTACTCTGGATAAGGTACAGGCTCAACAACAACGGTTAAGTGAAAAAGAAAGTAACCAATTGAATGTAAGGTTGGAACTTCAAGCCGATTTCTATGCCGGAGTGTGGGCATACCATGATAACAAGGATTTCAGTTCTCTGGAGGATGGCGATATAGAAGAAGGGCTAAATGCTGCTTCACAGATTGGAGACGATCGGTTGCAGATGGAAGCTCAGGGCTATACCGTTCCCGATTCGTTCAATCATGGGACATCTGCTCAACGGGCACGATGGTTGAAAAAAGGCTTACAAAGAGGAAATATAAGTGATGGAGATACATTCTCAATTCCTTATTCACAATTATAATAAATGAGAAAGCCATGACCTTTAGATCATAGCTTTCTGGTTTATATTAGTGTTTGGCCTATAATGAAAACATTTACTTATGTGAAAGATAATCCGATATTCCTTTTTGCGTAGCCTTTAAGGCCTTATCTCCTTTTTTCCAGTTAGCCGGACAAACTTCACCGTGTTCCTCTGTAAATTGTAAAGCATCGATTACACGGATAATTTCATCCACACTGCGGCCCAATGGCATATCATTTACTACCTGATGGCGTACAACTCCATCTTTGTCAATAAGAAAAAGTCCGCGATATGCCTGAGGCACACCATTAAATACATCTTCGCCCTGATCGTTGTAATCAAATGCTCCAGCCAATACATCGTAAGCGGTAGCAATCATTAAGGATTGGTCTGACACCAAAGGATATTTAACCCCCTTAATTCCACCATCATTTTGCTCTGTCTGAAGCCATTTCCAGTGAGAAAAAGCCGAATCGGTAGATGCTCCAATTACAGCTACACCGCGAGACTCGAACTCTACAATTTTATCTTGAAAAGCGATAATCTCAGTTGGGCAAACAAATGTAAAATCTGCCGGATAAAAGAAAAACACAACATACTTCTTACCTTTGTATTGTTCCAAAGAGAAACCTTCCACTATTTCATTTCCATTGATTACTGCACTTGTATTAAATACCGGTGCTTTTTTTCCTACTAATACTGACATAATACTTTATTTTTTGGGTTATTACTTCATATTTTATTACAAATATACATTGATCCATTTCATAAACCAAATAGATATTTATTATACACATATAAGTAATTTCTATTCATATTGTTTATTTGAACGTCTACTTTTTCCCTTCATTAAAAATAGAAGTATAGAACTATTATCCCAATCCGGTGTTATAAAAGAGAAATAAACGAATCTATTCAGCAGACAGGTCGATCTTTCATCTCTTTTTAAGATTATTTCTACGATTTAGATTATATTTCCAAAATCAAATTATCTTTGTATTTCAATTTTAAAATAAGTAAACAATGAAAAATTTAGTAGAAACATTAAAAACAAATGTTGAATCATTCTTAAAAGACGCAGAATTACAAATCGAAAGTGGGAATAAAGCAGCCGGACAGCGCGCTCGTAAGATCTCACTTGACATAGAGAAAGCTTTAAAAGAATTTCGTAAAGTGTCTATCGAGAATTCAAAAAAATAATATAGAAGCTATATTATATGTAAAGCGGGGTTATTCAAACGAATGATCCCGTTTCTTATATAACAACATCGGATATTATCAAATAAATAATTATATACTATCTATTTACCAATCAATTTAAATACCATATTAATCTTATAATTATTACCTTTATGACTCACTATTAATGCACCGGCTATGAAAAAACATCTATTTTTATTCGTTCTGTCCTTAGTTATTTGCACCAGTATAATTAGTCAGACAAAATCCAGGCCCGATACCAAATGGTTCGAAGACGCGCGTTTTGGTATGTTCGTACACTTTGGTCCTTATAGTGTGTTAGGAAACGGAGAATGGGTGATGAATAACCGCAATATAAAAGTAAATGACTATAAACGCCTTTTGGACTTTTTCGATCCTTATGCATTTGATGCTAAAGAGTGGGTAAGAATTGTAAAAGATGCGGGAATGAAATATATTATACTTACATCAAGGCATCACGATGGATTTAGCAACTGGAATACTAAACAATCTGAGTGGAATATTATGAACACGCCCTATGGCAAAGACCTGATTAAACAGTTAGCAGACGAATGCCATAAAGAAGGAATAAAGCTTGGCTTCTATTATTCTACACTGGATTGGTCTAGGGACGATTATCAATATGAAACAGGTCGTACAGGCAAAGGAACAGGACGAACAACAAAAGGTGAATGGAGTTCATATATTAACTTCATGAAAGCGCAACTTACCGAACTATTAACAAATTACGGGCCGATCGCTGCTATATGGTTTGATGGACACTGGGATCAGACTGCAGATGAAAACAGGACAGACCATTCTACCCATGTAGACTGGCACTACCCTGAAATATATGGTTTGATACACAAATTACAACCCGAATGCCTGATTGCAAACAATCATCACCTGCCTCCTATGCAAGGTGAAGATTATCAAATATTCGAACGGGATGTTCCAGGAGAGAACAAAGCCGGATTCAGTGGTCAGGAAGTTTCCCGGTTACCATTGGAAACTTGTGAAACCATTAACAAAACATGGGGATTCAATATCACAGACGATAATTATAAATCGAAAAAAGAATTGTTACATCTCTTAATTCGTACTGCCGGAACAGGGGCGAATCTATTGCTTAATGTGGGGCCAATGCCCAATGGTAAAATTCAGCCCGAATGTGTGGAAAGACTTGAACAAATGGGAGAATGGATGGATCAATATGCTTACACAATATACGGTACTGATATGGGATTTGTGAAACCTCAAGACTGGGGAGCAACTACCCGAAAAGATAAAACATATTACATCCACATCTTAGATAAAGAAACTTCTGCGATTACATTGAATATACCAAACATAAAATCAGCAAAATGGATCAATTTAGATTCTCAACTCACTTGGAAAAAAGACAAGAAAAGTGGAGATGTAACATTCTATTTTGCAGGAAACAACCTCCATGAGATAGATTCAATAATAGAAGTAATAGTAAAATAATCTCTTGATACAATGAAAAATATAACACATCACATTTTCATTATAATATTTATTCTTTTCTGTAATTCTCTATCTGCTCAAGATAGAATAAAGACGTACGAGGGCTATCAATTGGTATGGAATGATGAATTCGAAACCGATGGAAAACCCGACAGTACCAAGTGGGGATATGAATACGGTTTTGAACGTAATAAAGAGTTACAATGGTACCAACCTCTGAATGCTTATTGCAGAGATAGTAAACTCATCATTGAAGGCAAAAGAGAGAAAATAAAAAATCCCAATTATGTAGCAAACAGCAACGATTGGAAAAAGAACAGAGAATATGCAGAATATTCGTCAGCCTGTGTTGTCACTAAAGGCTTACATTCATGGACTTATGGCAGGTTTGAAATAAAAGCAAAGATTCCGGCCGTTAAAGGCTCATGGCCTGCAATCTGGTTTCTGGGATGGGGGAAAGTGAAGTCATGGCCATACTGTGGCGAAATAGACCTTATGGAATATTACAGAATAAAAGATGAACCTACAATTCTGGCCAATACAGTCTTTGGTGAACATATATGGGATTCATCATATACTCCAATGTCTCACTTCTTCGAAAAGGACGCTGACTGGGAAAATAAATACCATATATGGCGGATGGATTGGACAGAAGAATATATCAGATTATACCTTGATGGTGAGTTACTAAACGAAACAGATGTCTCCAAAACTGTAAACCCTGACGGCTACAATCCTTTCCAAAACCCTCAGTATATGCTAATTAATCTGGCTATTGGCGAAAGAGGGGGAGATCCGTCAAATACACAATTTCCATTATTTTATGAAATAGATTATGTAAGGGTTTATCAAAAAAAGTGAAAACCGAAAATTATTCTGTTAATTAACAAAATACATCAGAACAATAACTACCAATGTTGGTTATAATGTTGTGTAGTTTCGTAAAGTTTGTGTTAAGGTTTGGAAAGTCTGCGACGGGATGTTGCAGGCTTTTTCTTTTCGACAGAATACAGGCTCACTAATACTTATCCTGATAATGTTGGTCATAAAAGATTTGATTTCTTGCACTTTATCGCCCATCAAATGCATTAAATAACTATATTTGTTCTTCGATTATCAACATATACTACTCATGTACAAGAAGATATTAACACTGATATTCCTTTTCTCATACCTGACCGGATATGCTCAGGAATTAACGGAGGAGAGTAAAACACGGGCCGAATCTCTTGCTGCAATGGCATTGGGTAAGGATTCCGAAGGTGGCAGTATAAAGGAAGTTTCCGCAATTTTTGAAGAGGCTATAAAAATTGCTCCTTCATATACCGAACTGTATACAGTATGGAGTTTCATTATCATGAAACATGCTGAAAAGGATAAAAAAACAGAATTATATCAGGATAGCTTTAACAAGCTGGAAAAAGCATTGGAATTAAATCCTGATTCTCCTGAAATATATTCCTTATGGGCCGGAGGATTATTGAGTTATGCCAATCTGAAAGAAGACGAAAACATTTATAATGAGAGTTTTGAAAAGCTACAAAAAGCGATAGAACTAAATCCTGAATTTGCCGATGCCTATCTGATGTGGGCCAGTGCCTTACTCAATCTTGCCAACAAAAACAAAAATGCAGATTACTACAGGCAAAGTGGAGAAAAATATAATGAGGTATTAAAACTGAATCCAAACTCAATAGAAGCTCTAACCGGGAAAGGATGGTCTTATTTCAGACTAGGACATCTCGAAAATGACTATCCTAAATATCGTCATCAGGTAATAGAATCATATGGTGAAGCTGAAAGAATAGGCAGTCAATCGGCAGCATACAACCTAGCCTGTTATTATTCCCTCTTAAAGGAGAAAGATGAATCGATAAAATGGCTTGAAAAAACAATAGTAAAGAAGTATGATGTCAGAATGGAAATCCTGACAAAAGAAAGAATAGAGAAGGATGATGACTTCAAGAATATCCGCCGCGACAGAAGATATAAAGAAATACTAAACAGGTATTTTCCATAGCAATAAACGATATCACATATTATTTTACAAAATAAATGTATAATAGTCTTATTATTCATATAAACAGATATAAGATAAATATCTTACTTTTGTATTAATGAAAAAAGCTGTTTGTACATTTGGCAGTTATTACCTGACCGAAGGTTTTCCACGTTTTAGTCAAATGGCGGAAAATATGGATATTTTCGATGATATTTATACTATCTCTCAAAAAGACCTGGGTAGAGACTTCAAGAAAATATGGGGTCGTTATCTGATACCCTATTCACGAGGATTTGGGTATTGGTGCTGGAAGCCCTATTTTATACTGAAACTCCTGGAGAAGATGGAGGATGGGGACATTTTACTATATTCCGATATCGGATGCTACTTCAATCCCAAAGGACGGCAGCGAATGCTGGAATACTATGATATAGTAGAAAAGACTCCCACAGGAATACTTGGAGTAAAAAGCCAGGAGACCAGCTATAACGGGATGCCTGAGACTTTGTACTACGAATATGAATGGACAAAAGGCGATGTCTTTGCATATTATAATGTATATAATGACAAGGCATATACACATACACCCCAATTTGAATCGACTATTATCTTTTTCAAAAAAAGCCCATTGGTGATGCAATTTGTAAGAGACTGGTATCAGGCTTATCTTGATGATTACAGTCTGGCTACAGATTCACCTTCGCGCATACCCAATCTCCCCGGCTTTGTCGAAAACAGGCACGATCAAAGTATTTACTCTATTCTAGGTAAAAAATATGGTATTGCAGAAATATCAACCAATGAAATATTTCAGCGTGATTGGTCTCTTCTGGACAATTACCCTATACAAGCCCGGCGGGATAAATTCTATACAAGCAAATATCATTATAAACACCGGTTCAGGTTGAGGAAGCTATACCGGAAAATATGGGCGTTGAAATACTGGTTTAAGGATAAACTCTGACTCAATCAATCCTTCTTCTTCAAGAACTTCAAATGATTTAATACAGCCCGTATATCCATATAAGTATATTCTTCGGGCAGGCTATTCTTTATTTCCGAAAAAGATAAGTTGTCTTTTGCAGCCTTTTCCAGAATGGGTAATAAATATTCCGTTTTCTCTACCGGCATTAACTGATTTATTGATATCTCACCAATAAGCACAAAACCTGTCAAGTGGCTTTCGACCGTAGTTACAGACAAGTTCCGTTCTGTAGCTATCTCTTTTATATTCTTACCTTCATTGAACAAAGATAAAGTAATGCGCTGGCTATCTCCCTTTTGTGGACGCTTCGCCTTTCCTTTTTCTTCCGTTTTATCTTCCTGATTTTCTTCTGCTTGTACTGTATCAAAAACAATCCCTTCCATTAAATCAGTCTCACCATAATGTACTTTTTGTAAACGGTCGAGCAGATGTGATAATGTTTGATATAACTCAGTAGACTTCCTTAGGTATAGTTTAACTTTGGATGCTTTTTTTAAACTATCCAAATGTCTTTTGAGAGGAAGTAATATATTATCCTGTACATCCCTATGGAAATAAATTACCGCCTTCTGTACTCTTTCTTTCAGATAATTTACATTAGGATTGGGAGAGGATAATATGCGGTCTAATTCTCTAACAAAATTTCGGGAAAATTCCTGTTGCTCTATTGTTTTTACAGACAATTGAGCCATCATGGATAAAACCTCTTCCTGCTTTGGTATTTTTTTTTCTGTCGACAACTCATGTAAAGCATGAACTGTACGTACAAAAGGAGACCAGTTAAAATATTTCTTCAATTGCTCAGCACAGTAATGCGGTTTCTCCTGCTCCAATATAGAAGTCAATAATATTGTATCCTGCTCCATACGGGCAAATTCAATCGCAAATGGATCAGTAGCAATACTTCTTTCTGTAATACGTGAAAATAATACAATTCCATCAAGAGTAGTACATCGGCTAAGTGCAACATATACCTGTCCGGCAGCAAAAGCCTGTCCGGCATCTATTACTACCCTGTCGAATGTTAGTCCTTGGCTCTTATGTATAGTAATGGCCCAGGCCAAACGAATCGGATATTGAGTAAATGAACCTAAAACCTCTTCTTCTATTTCGCCCGATTCAGGATTTAAAGTATATCTGACATTACTCCATGTTTCGTTTTCCAACTCCATCAAATGTCCGTTCTCAAAACAAACTTCAATTTTATCCTGAGACAGCCTGCTTATTGTTGCCAGTTTACCATTATAATAACGACGATGCTCTCCGGCATCATTCCTCACAAACATCACCTGCGCCCCTTCTTTAAGTATCAGATCCCGCTCTGCTGGAAGTGAGTTTTCCGAAAAATCGCCATTGATCTCCCCTTTGTAGATAAATTCTTTCCCTTTTAGTCGATCTAATTCCTCTTTGTTTATCTTGTCAGCTTTGTAATTATGGGTACACAGAACAACATATCTATCATTTTCCGGCAACTTGAATGATGGATTATAGCGATGGTTTAGTATCAATAAATCCTGAGAAGTCACGCAATTATTCCTTATTCTATTAAGAATACCTATAAATTGCTGATCCTGCTGGCGGTATATAGTTTTCAGCTCAATATACAGCAAATCAAAGTCAGACAACACTTGTGCATGGAAGAAAAAAGGTGAGGGATAGTAATGTTTCAATTGTTCCCATTCCTGGGCTTGAACAACAGGAGGTAACTGAAACATATCGCCAATGAATAATACCTGCACTCCTCCAAACGGGCGGAGATCGTTCCTGTAGCGGCGCAGCATATAATCAACAGCGTCCAGCATATCTGCACGCAGCATACTCACCTCATCTATAATAAGCAAATCTAACTCACGCAACATCTCTATTTTAGACTTGCGTAGTTTGAAATGGTAATCAAGCTTTTTCTTTCCTTCAAAATCCGGAATAAACGGCTCGAAGGGGAGTTGCAACAACGAATGCAATGTTACCCCTCCGGCATTTATGGCAGCCACGCCCGTAGGTGCGGCCACAATCACATTTTTATCCACATTATTTTTCACATGATGCAGAAATGTGGTTTTCCCGGTTCCGGCCTTACCCGTCAGAAAAATACTTCGCGATGTGTGACTTACAATATCAGCGGCTAATTTGAAAGCGTCGTTTATAGTATATTTATACATTTTTAAAAAATATAAATACAAATATAGGTCTATTTTCGCTACATTTATATAGTGTTAATCTATCAGCTATGAAACATTGGTATTTCTATATCGGTATTTTGTTTACATTATGCTCATGCAGTCAGGTACATTATATAAGCATGGACATCCGCAAGCCCGCACCGGTAACATTTGATGAAAATGTGCGAAAAATACTGATTGTAGATAATTCATTCAGGCAAATGTATCCCGATTCCATATTAGCAAAAGATGGGCTTTTGGTTGTTTCTAATACACTTATTGATACCATAAGGCCAATAATATTAAATTCTGTTGCAACATTTATAAATGAGGAAAGACTTTTTGATACGGTAGAGGTGTATCCTTATTATCCAAAGCCTATTTATACTTATTATGAGAATGATACTATATATGAACTGCCATTAACCCGGGATGAGATACAAGATATATGTTACAGAACTGAATCAGATGCTTTGATTTCTATAGACTATATCGGACTGGAATATGTTTACCAACCTTACACCGGACTGGATAATGGCGCTCTAAAATCTCATATGGGAATTATTGCAAGGGCTTATGCATATAATGGTGATACTCTAGGGCCTCCAGCAGGATTAGTACATCCATTTTCATTCACAGTTCATCCTAATGAAGAGTATAAGGTTGCAGTAAGAGAGATAGACACACTAACGAAGAAGAATGCAATATGGATGGCGGATAATTTAGTAAATCACTTTATACCAAAATGGGAAAGGACAGAACGACTATTCTACACATATGATCTGGGTGAAGAAGAAAAAATTAAAAAGCTGATTGACTCTGAAGACTGGTCAGGGGCCATCTATATTTGGAAGGAACGATATGAAAACCAAAAGGCGAATAACAAGAAAAAAATTACGTATGCATTAAATATCGCCATGGCATATGAATTTTCTGATGATATGGAAAATGCATTGAAATGGACAAATACAGCAGATGGTCTACTGAAAAACAATGACAAAAGTATATTCGCTACAAATATAAAGAAATATAAAGAAATGTTAGATAAAAGAATAAAAGAGGCTCCAACGCTAAAACATCAACTCAGAATAGAATAACAAACTGATACCTGAAAACAATAAAGATTAAATAATTAACAATAAAGTATATATGAAACATTGCCTGTCATTTTTGATAATCATTATTATGGGGTTAAACTCTTGCATGAAACAAACCTATCTTATGAATATAGATATACGTAAGCCTGCAATGGTATCACTAGATCCTGAGGTACAAAGAATTACTATTGTAGATAATTCTTTTAAGAAAAAGAACCTTGATCCAATTACATCGGCTACAATAGATACCGTCAGATTAGTAGTAGCTAACTCTATTGCCCAATATATGAATGAAGAGATGGTTTTTGATACTGTAACAATATATCCATACCATCCTAAACCGATTTATACTTATTATGAAGATGACAGTTTCGTTGAACTTCCTTTATCTAAAGACGATATAAGCAACATTTGTACAGCGACCCAATCCGATGTCCTAATTTCTATAGACTATATTGATAGCAGGTTAAAATCAGCTAACTCAAGCGAGTCTTTCTCAAGAAGATTAGGTTCTCACATTTCTATCGCTGCAAGACTTTATTCCAATAGTGCTGAACTGATTTGCCCTCCGATCAAACTTAATCGGGATGAATCGACTCAGATCTCTATTACTGAGAAAAAAGATTCGATACAGAATAAAAGCAGTAAATTAATCACAGAAAATGCGAAATGGGTTGCCGATACATTTGTAAAATATCTGATCCCCAGCTGGGAACAATATCCACGGATCTATTATACTCTTTCCCCTAAGGAAGCAAAAGAAGTTGTTACGCTAATAGATAATAATAACTGGTATAAAGTGACCTCCATATGGCTCGAAAACTATAACAAACAAAAAAAGAGTAAAAAGGATAAAATCAAATACGCAGCTAATATAGCCTTAGGATATGAGCATATGGATGATATAGAAACTTCCCTTAAATGGATAAACACCGCGTATGACTTACTAAAAGAAAACGACAATGGAGATTTAACCAAACAAATAAAAGCCTATAAAAAATTTCTGGAAGAAAGAATAAAAGAAGCTCCAAAATTGAAGCATCAACTGAAATTGGATAATAATATTCTACAATAGTAATATCAATGAAACAGAATGACTATTTTTGTTAATAGAAATAATATAATGAAATACCTCCCTATGAAATATATAGTATATCCAATAAGCCTGATAATTATATTATTAACATCATGCAACTCCACTAATCTGGTTACGATTGACATTCGCCGTCCGGCAACGATTACCTTTCCCCCAGAGATAGTAAATATTGTGGTTGTGGATAACACTACCAAGGAAGACGAAGAAAAAGAATCTAAAGAGGATGAAAAAGGTCTCTTATCGATTGATAGCACAAAAACTATCTTTTTGAAATCTTTACGACAATACATGAGCGAAGAAAATTATTTCAATAAAGTAGAAATATATCCATATCAAACGAATCATAACCAAGATAAAAGAGTAATCGCTCTATCAGACCGCAAAGTTGAAGCTATATGCATAGAAAAGGATGCAGATGCTCTCATTTCGCTCGATATGTTTACCATATCTGCCCAACTGGAAACTGAAAACACGGCATATTTCAGTAATTACACTATATTAGGTGCAAAACTTGGCACACTGGTTCGCGTTTTTTCAAAAGACGGAACCGAATACAGGGAGCCTATAGTGCAATTAGACAGTTTATACAGGGAAGAGTCATCTGACTGGACAAAAGTACGGAAAAACATTCCTGAGATAAACAATTTATTAGCCGAAATATCTACAGTAGGTGCCGACCGGTTAACGGGTAAATTCATTCCATCGTGGAGCACACAGGACAGGTGGTATTATTCAAACAGTTCTTCACGGATGAAAGAGGCTGCAAACTTTTTGAAAAAGTCGCAATGGAAAGAAGCCTCCACCATTTGGAAAACACTCTTTGATAAAGAAAACAACTCTCAGCAAAAAATTCGCTTGGCATCCAATATTGCTTTAGCTCAAGAATATATGGATAATATAGATGCTGCGCTGGAATGGATTAACAAGGCTTATGAGCTGTTACCGCAAAAAAGTAAGAATTCTGACCTTGCCTTACAGGTTGTAGCATACAGAAAAGTCATAGAGAAAAGACATGCTACCATGCCCACTCTTTATAAGCAACTAGGTATAAGTGAGGAGAAATAATGTAAGAATATAACTTCCAGACGGACTACTAAAAACCAACATATGAAAGATTGTCCTAACTGTAACGCTGAAATTTTGTCCGATGCCAACATCTGTGTAAAATGTGGCTGGAGACCATACCATAGCAAGCTGCAAAAAGTCGGCGAAAGTTATCATCCTTTAAGGGAACAGAAATTTAAATATGCATTTATTACATCTGTTCTGCTTACTCTTTTCATGATTGTGCTGAGTATATCTCCTATTGCCATCCGTCATGAATGGATATCCGAAAAAACGGCAATGGCAGTGATAGCTGTATGCATTGTCTTCTGCTATATTCTTTTTATTGCCGGATTATCATTTTTGTTTAAATATCTGCAAAATTTCTACCATCCGCTGGATAATATATTCCATAACCTTAAATGGGGGACATTATGTATTATCATCCTACCCCTGTTTATACTAGGAGGGGCTTATTTAGAAATACCTAAATCTGCATATGGTTTATTGTCATTGTTTTTTATATCAGGATATGTATTATGGGTATTTATGTCCTTATTAATTGGCTGGAGCCTTATACAGGTCGAAAAATATGATTACATAGGAGGATTATCCCCATTAGGATACTCCCTCCTGGCCTCGGCTATAATACCCCTATTTCTCTTTTTTGTCCCGATCTGTTTATCTAATATATTCTATAAGGCAAACCGGTATATTAAGACATAAAGATCAATGTTTCTCTATTTTCACCCTGTTTTCAAATGTTATAAATACATGTTCAAATCCCATAGCCTGAAATATAGGGGTCAATAGATTAACTGTATTATCCCGGCTCTTGGTTTCCATATCCAACTCCATTGCTCTTTCCTGCAGTTGCCTTTCAGCAGAGCGGTATGCTTCGTCAACAATCTTAGTAGTTTCCCACAATCCATATTGTATATTATATACACGCGATTTAGAATGGTCTATTTTTGTATGACATACTTCCGGCGCAGGTAATTGCAGTCTGAGGGAATCTCCAGATGTATAGATATCTTCCGGCTTTATTTTAGTCAAATCGACACAACAGATTATCTCCCCTGAAACGACTAAAGCTGTTTTTGCGTTAGGTAACCATTGGCGTATTTTTTCATATTCCACTATATCCTGGATATTATACTTCAAAACTTCAAGATTACCAAGGCTCTCTATCTTCTCTACAATCATAGTATGAGAAACCTGAATTTTGGATTCAGTGTTTTCTCCCCTTCTCAGAAGAACCATTATTACTACTCCTATAAGAATTCCTACAAGCAGAATAGATAAATTAGATTTTTGCTTCAAATTAATTTTACGAACCATGTATTCATATTTATATGATATGAAGTAAAAATACGAAATTGTTATAACAATTAAGAAAAGTCAGAAATATTCCCTCTATTATTCTATTTTTTTATAAAAAAAGAGTGCTTTATTCAGTATTGAACATCCAACACGGGAAGCAGACTTAAGAGAATTTGGGAAATCAAACTGACTATCAGTTAAATATGTTTTGTTATGTGTGGTTTTTCCAATGCCGGAAATACATTAAAAAGCAGAATAATGCAGGCGGACGGTTTCCAAACTATGCACCGAAAAAGCAAAAACGGACAAAACGGTGTAAGTATCTAATTCACTGGTGATAACTTCTTTGATTTACTCCTCGCTGCAAGCAGCAAAAAAGCAGAAAATTGTGTATTTGGGAATCCTTTCCGTTACGAATGCGTTACCTGTTTTGGCGTTTGCTCCCTGTTCAAATAACGCTTCTCCCGTGAAAGAAAAACGCTTCCCGCCTGTTTTGAAAAAAATACCGGTGATGTGTGGGCTTTTTACCCGAATCTGGTTTCTTATTCACTGAATCACAATTATTTGCATATCATTGATTAGCTCTGTAACAGTTAAATTTGTAACCTGTAAAAGAGTTAGTTATGACAGAAGTAAAAGTAAGTTTCTACCTCAAACGCAATGAGGAGAAAACGGACGGAACAGTCCCTGTTTTGGGGCGTATCCGCATCGGAAAGTCAATGGTGCAGTTCAGTGCCAAAGTATGTGTACCCATATCCCTTTGGGATATTACATCCGGCAGGGCTTCCGGCAAAAGTAAAACAGCCATTGCGATAAACGCATCCCTGAACAGGATTTGTGTAGCCGTCCATTCAGCATACCGGGATTTACTGGCGAAAAAAGAAAAAGTATCCGCAGCAGATGTGAAGAATGCCTTTCAGGGTATCGCATCCGAACAGGACACCCTTATCAAGAGCTATGAAACCCACAATGAACAGTTCCTGAAAAGTGTCGGTGTGAACCGGACTATGGAAACCTGCAAGCGTTACGGTGTCTCCCTGAACCATCTGAAACGGTTTATGCGTAAGAAATACAATGTAGCTGATATTCCCTTGCAGGCTATCACTCCTTCCTTTGTAGCCGATTATGACTGTTACCTGCGTGT
>JAITVH010000006.1 GCA_031285905.1 Prevotella sp. | reverse complement strand
TAAGATCGCTTTCTTATATATCTTTTCTATAACCAGAGGCACGGATATAATCAGGTTCGGTTTTATTTCAGCAAAAGCTTCTGCTAATATCTTTGGCGAAGGAGACTTTCCTAACAATGTTGTATGAGAACCTTCCGTCAGTGAATATAGGAACTCAAAAGCACAACCATATGCATGAGCCAATGGAAGGAATGATACAATTTCTTGTCCCCTGAATAAAAGCTTCAGATAGTGCGCATGAGTCAGGTTACCTGCCAGATTATTAGCTGTCAGCATCACCCCTTTACTAAAACCCGTTGTCCCTGATGTATAATTAATTAGTGCAATCTCAGAATTATCGATCTTAGCATATTTAATATCACCTGAAGTATAACCGGCCGGATATTTTGCATTCATCTTACTATCCAGTTTTTCGATAGTAGATGATAATCTCTCGCCCCGTTGTTCAAACAGGCATTTAAATTTAAAGTCGTCAATACAAAATGCACCTCTCACTTTTGCCAGATGATCTTCATCAAGGGATTCCCATATTTTGCTGCTCGTAAACAGAAGAGTCGAATCGGAATGATTGATAATATGTTGTATACTGTCTGCATGAAAATCCTGAAGGATAGGGACAACAACTCCGCCATATGTCAAAACTGCCAGGTATGTTACACACCAAGGGATATTATTTTTACCGATAAGAGCGATCTTGTCTCCTTTCTTTACATTTGCTTCCTCAAGCAATATATGTATCCTCGCTATCTCACGAGCCAAATCTTTATAATATAGTGTTTTCTTTTCAGAATAGTCTGATAATCCTTTCAAATCCCAGTTACTCTTAAAACTGTCTTCATATAGTTCAATAAGGTTTTTATCTATCATAATAAATTGCTCATTTTAGTTGATTTTGTGCAAAAATAAAGAGATTGCTTAGAATCTACAACTATTTTGTGGCTAAAGTTGGAACAATTATGTAATTTTGTACACTTTTTGTTGGTGTTATTTCATTAGTAAAGATGATTTATACACTTCATACTATTTATAGAAATGATTGACAATACAATATTTGAAAATAAGAAAGCAGCATATCATACATTAGGGTGTAAGCTCAATTATGCCGAAACCTCCGCTATAGGCAAGCAATTGTCTCAGGTCGGTGTGCGCAAGACCAGAGAAGGCGAGATTGCAGATATATGTGTGATCAATACCTGTTCTGTTACTGAATTCGCGGATAAGAAATGCAGACAGGCTGTACGCAAGATAATCAAAGAAAATCCGGGTGCATTTGTCATCGTTACAGGCTGTTATGCTCAGTTGAAACCCGAAGATGTAGCTCAGATCAAAGGCGTTGACCTGGTACTAGGCTCCGAACAAAAGCTGGATGTAATAGCTTATCTGGATGAATTAAAAAAGAAAGATAAAGGCGCAATATATACCTCTGAAACGAAGAAGATCAAAACATTTGTCCCATCCTGTTCTCAAGATGATAGGACAAGGTATTTCCTCAAAGTACAGGACGGTTGCGATTACTTCTGCTCTTTTTGTACCATCCCTTTTGCCCGTGGAAAAAGCCGGAACGGTACAATAACCAGCATGGTTAAGCAAGCCGAAGAAGTGGCAGCAAAAGGAGGAAAAGAAATTGTTCTGACAGGTGTCAATATTGGTGATTTTGGGAAGACTACCGGAGAAACCTTCTTCGATCTGGTAAAAGTGCTGGACGAAGTAGAAGGAATAGAACGCTACCGAATTTCATCTATTGAGCCTAATTTGCTGACTGATGAGATCATAGAATTTGTCGCCTCCTCCAAGCGGTTTGCACCTCATTTCCATATTCCGTTGCAGTCAGGTTCTGATACGGTATTGAAACTGATGCGCCGCCGGTACGATACTTCTTTATTCAGACAAAAGATCGAGAAGATCAAAACAGTAATGCCCGATGCTTTTATTGGTATAGATGTTATTGTAGGTACGCGAGGCGAAACAGATGAACTGTTTGAAGAAACCAGGCTGTTTTTGGAAAGCCTCTATTTTTCGCAACTACATGTATTTACATATTCTGAACGACCTAATACACTGGCTCTGAAAATCGAACATGAAGTGGATGCAAAAACAAAACATGCACGCTGTAAAGCCTTACTCGATATATCAGATAAAAAGTTCGAAGCTTTCTATCAATCTCAACAAGGCTCTGCGAGAAAGGTCTTATTTGAACATACGCAACACGATGATTCCATGTATGGTTTCACTGAAAACTATGTGAAAGTGGAAACAACTTTTGATATAGATAAAGCCAATCAGATAAAGCTGGTGACTTTAGGTAGTTTCAACAAAGTAAAGACTGCATTAACAGAAGCATGATAAATAAGATATTATACTACATTGTCTATTCTTGGATGTTCCTGCATGCGCTATTGCCATTCAGACTCCTCTATATATTATCCGATATTCTTTATTTCTTCGTTTATAAAGTTGGGAGCTACCGCCTTAAAGTAGTAAGGCGTAATATGGATGCTTCATTTCCTGATAAGACTATAAAAGAGAGGCGTATAATAGAAAGAGAATTCTATCATCATTTTTGCGACTATTTTGTAGAAACTGTCAAGCTGTTGCATATTTCTGATGAAGAGATGCAAAGACGTATGAAGTTTGAAAATATAAGCCTCATCAAAGACTTAATGAAGGAGGGTAACTCTGTGTTGTTATATATGGGGCACTATTGCAACTGGGAATGGGTGACTTCTATAAATTTATTATTTAAAAACGAGAACAAGGTATTATTAGGTGAAATATATAAGCCGCTGCAAAATAAAGCGATAGACGATATATTCCTGAAAATACGAAGCCGGTTTGAGCCCCTCGCAATCCCTAAAAACGATACGCTGCGTGTGATAGTTAAACTGCGGAAAGAGAAGAAGCAAATGATGATCGGCTTTATGGCTGACCAGACACCTAACATCAACAATATCTATTATTGGACTAACTTCCTGAATCAGGATACACCTGTATTCACAGGGGTGGAGAGGATCGCCAAACAAACAGGCTTTTCTGTTGTCTATCTGGATATGGAAAAAGTCAAAAGAGGATATTATAAATCTACGGTGAGGCTAATTACAGACAAGCCACAGGAAGAGCCTGAGTTTGCAATTACCGAGACCTATATACGCTCCATGGAAAAAACCATCTTGCGGAATCCGGCCTATTGGCTGTGGACGCATAAAAGATGGAAAAGAACCAGAGAAGAAGTAGAACAATACCATAGGAAATGAAGAAAGCGGCAATCGTTATATTGAATTGGAACGGACAGGAATTACTGAAAAAGTTCCTGCCCTCAGTCATTCAGTATAGCAGCTATCCTGATGTTGATATTGTTGTGGCTGATAATGATTCTTCGGATGATTCTCTCAATTTTCTACAACTTAATTATCCTCAAATCAGGCTAATTGCTTTACCTGATAATTACGGCTTTGCCGAAGGGTACAACCTCGCTCTGAAAGAAGTATCGGCTGAATACTTTATTCTGTTAAACTCTGATGTGGAAGTTACTGAAAACTGGCTGAGTGTCATTGATTATCTGGATAACAATCAGGATTTAGTTGCTGCACAGCCTAAGATATTGTCGCAAAGAGATAAGACTCATTTTGAATATGCCGGGGCAGCAGGAGGGTTCATTGATAAATACGGCTATCCCTTTTGCAGAGGACGGATATTCCAATCAGTAGAGGAAGATCAGGGACAATATGACGATCCTATCGATGTACTATGGGCTACAGGTGCATGCCTGTTCATCCGTAGCAAAGACTTTCTGGATGCGGGAGGATTCGATGGTTCATTCTTTGCTCATATGGAAGAAATAGACTTATGCTGGAGACTAAACTCACGAGGCAAACGCATCGTATGCCTTCCATCGTCTAAAGTATATCATGTAGGAGCAGCAACGTTAAAAACGGAAAGCCCCCGTAAGACTTATCTCAACTTCAGGAACAACCTGTTGATGTTATATAAGAACCTTCCGCAGGCTAGCTTAAAAAGGATAATGATCATCCGGCTCATTCTTGATTATATTGCTGCAATGCAATTTACATTGACAGGAAAGTTTTCTAACGCGAAAGAAGTAATACGGGCTCATAAAGACTTCTATAACAACAGAAAAGGCTACAGAAATAGTCGTAAGGAGAACCTGAATAAAATGACTAACCCACAGTTAGAGACAATCTACAACAAGAGTATTCTGGCCGCCTATTACTTCAAAGGAATACGTGTCTTTTCCCGGCTATATAGAAGCAAATAGTTTCTACCCTTTAATTTATCCTAATTTTTAATAGTATATCACTTTTTCTTGTATATTTGAATGTCTTATCCATTGCTATATGAAGAGGTTATTTATCATATTATCATTTCTGGTCACTTGTTCTGTGATACTCAAATCGCAGGAACAGGAGAATAATAGCCGTCAGTTGCAATGGATGATGTACGAAGGTGATTCGGCCATGGTACTGGGATTGCGCCCGGTATACGTTTTCCCACAAATCAAGTTCAAAAACAATAAAGAGCGACAAGAATACTCCAAACTGGTGAGAGACGTATCAAAGGTTTACCCATATGCAAGGATGATATCCAACTCTATCATAGAGACTTATGAGTATATGGAGACATTGCCAACCGAAAAGGAAAAGCAGAAATACCTTGAGGCTGTACAGAAGTATATGATGGCAGAGTATAAGCCCAAAATGAAGAAGATGACCAAGACTCAGGGTAAAATACTGATCAAGTTGGTAGACCGTGAATGTAACACGTCTTCGTATAACATAGTTAAAGCTCTGGTAGGCAGCCTGAAAGCTGGATTCTATAATGCTTTTGCCAGTCTTTTCGGGAATAGCCTGAAAGCTGAGTATGACCCTGATGACAAAGATGCTGCTATAGAAGCGATTGTGCTACAGATAGAGAATGGTACGTTAGATTACTATTACACACGTAACTACCACTCATTCAAATAATTAAACAATCAGCTATTATATACTTCACTGTAAATCATCCCTTTGACCTCCATAAAGTCCATTTCAATATCGATATCACCATAAGACATTAATATCATTGGGATAGGATTCCCCTCGTTATGATAGGCAGGCTGATGATACTTTATATTCTCCCATAGCCTGAAGCCAATTCGTTGATAAAATCCGATACGCCTTTCCGAAAGAATAGTCGTTGGTAACTCTACTTCAAGTACAATAGGCTTATCCATTTCCCCTATAAATAAATCCATCACCTTACGCCCATACCCTCCATTACGGAATTCGGGAGAAATAGCGAAATGCTCGGCAAAGATAAAACCATCCAGATCCCAATAAGTCAGAAATCCGACAGTATTATTATCTTCTTCTGCAACAAGTATTACAAAAAGACCTTTTTCTTTATATAAATCAAGCATTGTTCCTACCGGACGCCTCTCACTTAGGGGGAAAGACTCTATATAAAGATTCTCAACAAAACTTACCTCTTCACCTCTCGATATATTTAATCTTCTCAGTTCCATCTTTTTTCTATTGATTAATATAAATAAAGCCTTTGCATTTCTTCAATATCTACTTCCAATATTTCGGTCAAATATTTTTCTACAGAACCATATTTATTTTTCATTTCATCTATCCCGGCCCTCAAATATTCAGCCCTCACCTCCATCAGTGGTTTAAACTCCGGACGTTCTGCTATATTCTTACATGCAGTCATAATCATTAGCATAAAAGCTATTGTTGCAAGAATTATATTTTTTGCCTGTGTCATTTTTATTCCTCTTTTAATTCAATTCAGAATTTTAACTAAAAGGTAACAAAGGTTACACTTTTCTGCCTTGTAGGGGCGAATTAAATTATCAATCGAGGAACGAAGGTGACTCAAAATCGGCAGAGCCAAATATCTTCCGCCCGCAGACTTTTTGATATTTCGGGTCGAAAATGTTCGACCCCTACAAATATCGCCTGCTTTTTAACCAAAAGGTGACAATCAACGATCGCCGAAGCAAAGGCGAGGCAAAGGTAACAGTTTTTGCTATGAGCTTTTAACCTTTTTTCTCTCTCTGTCATCCTGAGGTTACGAAGGATCTCGCCGTATATAAGAAAGGAGATGCTTCCTTCGTCAGCATGACAAGAGTAAACATTTTAACTAAAAGGTGACACATTTCTCTCAATTTTTTCAAAGACCTTTTTATCTCTCCCTCCTCGTAGCTTTGCTTCTCCCTCTCTTTTTGGGGAGGGTCGGGGTGGGGTCGTTTCTCTCTTTTTTCAAAGAGCACTTTTCGCTTCGTTTTACATCATTTGCTAATATGCTAATTTACAAATTAGCTCATTGATTTATTATAGATAAATATGTCAGAAAAAAATAAAGCTTATAATCTTTTACTCTTCCAAGTCTTCTGTCTCCTTTTTTGCAGCTTGTGATATATCTTTCAAGTACCCATCTTCACACTTGATCACCCTGCCCGGATATTTTTCTACCATCGAATAATTATGTGTAGACATAATCACCGCAGTCCCACCTTCCGATATTTTATGCAAAAGTTGCACGATCTGGTTTCCGGTTTCCGGATCAAGGTTTCCTGTCGGCTCATCTGCCAATATTATTTCAGGAGAGTTCAATAATGCCCGGGCAATAACGATACGCTGTTGTTCACCTCCCGACAATTCATGAGGCATTTTATACCCCTTGTTTTGCATACCTACCTGAGTGAGAACCTCTTCGATACGCATCTTAATCAATTCCCTGTTTTTCCAGCCTGTAGCCCTAAGCACAAACTCGAGGTTTTTGGCTGCTGTACGATCTATCAGCAATTGAAAGTCTTGAAAAACAATACCCACTTTCCTCCTCAGGAATGGAATATCTTTTTTCCTCATTGTTTCCAGGTCATAATCCAATACATATCCGGAACCTTTTTCCAAAGGGATTTCCCGATAGAGGCTTTTAAGGAAAGTACTTTTCCCTGAGCCTACCTTACCTATCAGATATACAAATTCTCCTTCGCAGATACTTATATTGATACCGTTCAGGATAGGATTACCGTCTCTTTCCAAGTCTACACCCTTGTATTTTACAATTATGTCTTTATCTTTATCCATAACCTATACAATTGAGGTCTTCCTGATAGAAAACCGGATTTCGAAAAATTATTTTTTGTGCCGTTTTTGAAGTTCCCTGGCCAAATCTTCTATACTCAACCCTTTTGATGTTAATAATACAATCAGGTGATAAAGCATATCGGCCGATTCATATACCAAACGTTCGTCGGTACCGTTACACGCCTCTATCACAGATTCCAGAGCTTCTTCGCCTACCTTTTGAGCCATACGATTTATTCCCGACTGAAAAAGTGAAGTTGTATAAGAACCTTCAGGCATCTCCTTATATCGTTTTTCAATGAATCCCTGAAGATATTTCAGGAATAGTAAATCTTCTTTATTTTCTTCTTCAAAACAGGTATCTGCCCCGGTATGACATACCGGCCCTACAGGATTTACTTTTATAAGCAGTGTATCCTTGTCGCAGTCTTCTTTTATGCTGATTACGTTCAGAAAGTTGCCACTCTCCTCCCCTTTAGTCCACAGCCTTTCTTTGGTACGACTATAAAAAGTAACCTTACCCGTTTCCTGAGTTTTTTGCAGGGCTTCCTCATTCATATAACCCAGCATCAACACCTTACTTGTCTCATCATCCTGTATGATAGCAGGTATCAGTCCTCCTACTTTGTCGAAATCCAAATTCATGTCTATAATTATAATTAGTGACGTAATTATCTTACGTTAATATTATTTTGTTTCAAATAATCTTTCAAATCTTTTATCGCTATCTCGCCAAAGTGAAAAACACTCGCAGCCAAAGCTGCATCGGCTTTACCTTCAACAAATACATCACGGAAATGTTCCATTTTTCCGGCTCCGCCGGATGCAATAATCGGAATACTCAATGTTTCCGATAGCTGGCGTAAAGCATAGTTTGCAAAGCCTGTCTTCACCCCGTCATGATCCATACTGGTAAAAAGTATTTCACCTGCACCAAGCTCCTGAGCCTCTTTCGCCCACGAAAACAATTCTTTATCAGTCTTATTCCGTCCGCCGCTTGTATAGCAATACCAGATACCATCTTCATACTTGGCATCTATGGCACATACACATACCTGTGAACCAAAGTTACGGGCTATATCGGTAATTAACTCCGGATTCCGGATAGCAGTGGAATTAAGAGAAATTTTGTCAGCCCCGGCATTCAACAACCGGTCTACATCAGACAATTCATTTATTCCTCCTCCGATAGTGAAAGGTATATTTATATTCTCTGCAATACGCTTCACCAATTCTGTAAAGGTTTTCCGTTTTTCATGAGATGCAGTAATATCAAGGAATACCAGTTCGTCGGCACCTTGTTCACTATAAGATACTCCAAGTTCAACGGGATCTCCGGCCTCGCGCAGATTTACAAAATTAGTACCCTTTACAGTCATCCCGTCCTTAACATCAAGGCAGGGGATTATTCTTTTTGCCAGCATGTATTAAATTGTTTATAAACTACAAAGGTAAGGAATAAGGTTTATCCAATATGTGTTTATACTTTAATTTCTATCTTAATGGCGACTTAATTCCTGCAACGTCACCTTATTTTCATAAATTGCTTTACCTAAAATAACAGCAGGAACTCCGGCTACCTCCAGATCAAGAATATCTTGAAAGCACCCTACTCCCCCACTTGCTATCAGATAAAGACTTGGAAACAGTTCCAAAATTTCTTTATATAATCCGACTGAAGGGCCTTGTAACATACCATCTTTACTTATATCCGTACATATAACTTTGGTAATCCCTTCCTTCTGATAATCATTGATAAAAGTCATAATATCTAAAGAAGTTTCTTCCTGCCAGCCTGAAACGGCAATCTTATGATCCTTACAATCGGCACCAAGGATAATCTTATCGCTTCCATATTTCTTTATCCAGTTGGTAAACAATTGCCTGTTACGCACGGCAATACTTCCCCCGGTAATCATCGAAGCTCCCGAACTAAAGGCGATATCAATATCTTTATCACTTTGTACTCCCCCACCAAAATCAATTACTAATTTGGTATTAGCTGATATTTTTTCGAGGATACGATAATTAACGATTTCCTTCGCCTTAGCCCCATCCAAGTCGACAAGATGCAAACGGCGAATACCCGCATCTTCAAACATCTTTGCTACTTCGAGTGGATCTTCATTATATACTTTTTTGGCATTATAATCTCCCTGCGACAAACGAACGCATTTTCCGTCGATTATATCAATAGCCGGAATAATTTCTATCATGTATCTTTATTTGAAGAATGATATTGACAATGGGTATTTCCAATATTCTCCGTTTGCAGCCTTTATTGAGGCTATAATAACGAATACTATTTCAATAATGCCTAAAGCAATAAGCATTGGGATTCCGATAATTAACGGAATCAGTATAGTAGATATGATCGCATAAATAATCATACTGATCATAAAGTTGCCAATATTCTTACCATGACGATCAATATCCGCGCTTTCTTTAGACTTGATCAGCCACATAATTATAGGGGCAAGAAAGCCCAATCCCGGCACAAGAAAGCCTGCAAATTGAGAGAGATGCATCAGGGTTATATATGTTTTTTCGTCCGGCGCTCCTCCTGTATGGTTATTATCATTAAGAATTTTTGCCTTCTCATACTGGTATTCTTCTTCTGTGATAACGCCTTGTCTCCTCAGTTCTTCCAATTTATTCAGATCATCATATTTACTCATAAGATTCCGTTATTTTGTTTTTGATAAGAAATTCTCCAGTATTTTTTCCCCTACGTCACCACTCTTTTCAGGGTGGAACTGGGTGGCATAGAAATTATCTTTATGCAACGCTGCACTAAACGGATGTATATAATCGGTAGTTGCAGCAGTATGATCACACATATCTACATAGTAACTATGTACAAAATAAACAAACTTATTCTCCAAAGAGTTGTCAAAAATATTACTTTTCACATCCATAATATTGTTCCAACCCATATGAGGTACTTTATCTTCTCTTCTTTGTGGTATAAACTGTTTGACCTTTACACCAAATATATTTAAGCAATCCACCTCTCCTTCTTCTGAGTATGAACACATTAGCTGCATTCCAAGACAAATACCCAGAACCGGTTGTTTCAGGCTTGGGATAAGCTTATCAAGGCCTGTCTCCCGAAGATGCTGCATCGTTGAGCTAGCCTCTCCCACACCGGGGAAAACAACTTTGTCGGCCTGTTTTATCAATTCTTGATCAGCCGTCACTATGGCTTTTACACCCAAGCGTTTAAAGGCATTTTCTACTGAGAATATATTTCCGGCGTTATATTTTATTATTGCTATTTCCATTCGATCATTTTGCTAACAACGAATCTATTAAGGATACCATTTCGCCAAACTCCTCTTCTTTAAACAATCGTGTAAGCATCACAATTTTACCATCTTTTCCGATAATAATATTCCGGGTTATCCCTGCGCTTTTGTCAGCATACAATCCAAATATCTCTGCATTAGGATCTAATCCGATAGGATATGTAACTTTTGTTTTTTTAGCAAATTCGAGAACAACCTCAGCAGGCTCTTCCCTATCGATTCCAAATAAAGCGAATTCAGAATTATCCTTGTGTTTTTGCCATATTTCTTTTTCTATATGCGGCATTTCTTTCCGGCATACTCCGCACCAACTGGCGGTGAACTGTAACATCACAACCTTTCCTTTCAGGGATGATAATTTTACCGTCTCTCCTGTCGGCAGTTTCATTTCAAAATCAGGAGCCTGATCGCCTAATTTTACTTTATATTGATGTTCATATAACTCTTGTCCACATACATTTGTGAAAAACAATGCTATAGACATAAACAATAATAATCTTCTCATATATCCTGCTCTCTTATTTGTTTGTTTAATAGATATTGCCTGAACCATAGAGAAAACGGTAAAGTGGCCAAAGCACCTAAAGTATCAGCCAAAAAGTCATACCAATCGCCACTACGGGGAGGAAAAAACTTTGCTTGTATAATTTCAATCAGACCGCCATATAGTATCGGGATCAATATCGCAAAAACAATAAGTTTAAGAATAATAATATGGCCGTTTTTATCATATATATAATTAAATGAAGCCACAATGGCTAAGCCGAAATACATTAGGAAATGTACTATTTTATCCGTAGGAATAAAAAACTCGAACCCAACTTCCGGTATATCATCATTAGGGATAAGACAAGATAGATAAAAAATGATAATAGCAATAATCAGAGGCGGCCAACTGTATTTAAAAGCGTTCTTTAACATAAAGGCTAAATGATTCTGTATAGATGCCAAAGATAAGGAAAATATTGCTTAAATATCTACTTGTTTATATTTATATAAATATTGGTTATCTCGGCCGAATAGTCCGGCCTTTTTGTTTTTCTTTTGTCACACAGAAGAGTTAGATATTGTGTTTATACAATCTTTACAATTAAAAGAAATACTCAATTTAGTATTGTTATACACCAAGTAGAATGGCTCCTTATATGGGTGTTTTGCATTTCCTTCCTTAGAACACCAGCCTAAATAATGTTTTATACAATGCTTCGTAAACATCAGAGGAACATTCTCTATCGCCTTCTTTTCAAATGCAGGTTCAATCACTTTGGATTGATGTTGCTCATAAAAGAATCTGCTCTTACTATTCATTACATTCCCCAGATAAGTAATATTCGTTAGGGGATATGGATAGTCAGTCTGTTTAAAATGTACAATATCCTGTTTATATTTTATCTTACGAAGCGACAGTAATCTATCGGTAAGCTGTCTACGCCATTCTGCTAACACCGATGCCAGGATGAATCTACTCTCTTTCAGATTTATACCTACCCGGTCTACAGAAAATATTGTAGAACCGGTCTTGCTCAAATTATTAATTATATTCTCTGTTTGGTCTTTTAATGCTATTTGTTTTTCATCTTCGAAATTTAATATAACACAATTGTCGTCTTCATCTTCTATCCGAAGAGAGTAGCCAAACGGAATTTCACTAATTTCTATAGAAGTTTTTATTTTTCGTTCAGCTGATTTTTTTGACAATAGTCTTTCAAACTCATGATCATGGTTACGATAAACAAAAGTGCCTTTCTTTAAATTGGGAACTGATGCCGGATAAATAAATTCTCCATCCACCCTGTTAACTTGTATTCCTTCCAGCTCTTTCTTATAGTTGAAAAAGCATAACCCGTCTCCGTTATGAATTTTATGAGAAGTATTTATCTTAATATATTTAGTTGTTATCTCGGTAATTTTCCCAACAGGTTCTCCTATCGATTTAGGTGAATCGACAGATAATATATCAGATTGCCTGCCATTCAGGAGATAACTTGTAAAACCTCTATTAAAACTTTTCTCCGAATTAGGGATAAACGTATAAGACGAACTTCCCGATGAAGATCTTATATATTGCGGATTCTTGCCAAATATATCATCCAGTTCTTGACGATAGAATGCTACTACATTCTTTACATAAGTGACATCCTTAAGCCTTCCCTCTATTTTCAAAGAACTTGCACCAGCATTCAGAAGATCTTTCAAGCTACCAGACAAATTTAGATCTTTTAGCGATAGCAGATGTTTTTTACTTACAATCTCTTTCCCATCCGCATCTACCAGACTATAAGGCAAACGGCAATATTGCGCGCACATCCCTTTATTGGCACTTCTTCCCGAAAGCGCCTGACTCAAATAACATTGTCCACTATATGAAACACATAAAGCCCCATGAATAAAAACTTCCAATGGCACTTCAACCTGTGATGCTATATCACGTATTTCATCTATCTCTAACTCCCGGGGTAAAACTATTTGTTGAAAACCTATTTTCTCCAAAAATTTAATTTTCCCGAGACCTCTATTATCCATCTGTGTACTGGCATGCAAAGATATCGGAGGAAGATCAAGCATTGTTATGCCCATATCCTGGATAATAAGTGCATCTGCCTTAGCTACATCATACAATTGCCAAATCAGACTTTCAGCGTCATGTAGTTCTTTATCATTCAGTATCGTATTTAATGCAACATAGACTTTCACATTGAATTGATGAGCATATTCACAAAGCAACGTTATATCATCCAATGTATTACCAGCAGCGGCCCGTGCACTGAATTTTGGAGCGCCGATATATACGGCATCGGCTCCATGATTGATTGCCTCAATGCCACACTCCAGATTTTTAGCCGGAGCAAGAAGTTCTATTTTTCTAACTTTAATCAAAAAGAATATATTTTAAATTAAAGACCCCAAGAATAAGAAAAATCTGGCGAATAATAGTGAAAAATTACTCAAAGCTATATAAAGAGAGCTATTATATATCGAATACAAGAATAAATCATGAAGGATATAACAGCCTATAAAGAGAGATAATAACACAATAACCCCTTTGGAATTACCAAATAGATAGGTTATTTTTTGATTAATAAAATCTACACATCGGATGAACCATTCCGGGAGCATATTCATCACTTGTTGTCTGGAAACTAAATAATCTATTGCGAATGAAGTCACCGCCCAATAATAGATCCACCTCCCATAGTCGATGGCTATCATAAACAACGGAAGTAGTGCACAGAGTTGTAAAGCCAAAATATAAGGAAAAACAATGGTATCATTCTTTTTAGGCTTCACTGATAAGATTTTAAAATCTAGTTTGTTAATATTAAATAAAACAAAATATATAGTCGATATGGTAAATATAAATATTAATGGAGGATATAACTCTCCAGGTAACAATTCAATAACTTGCAGAAGCAGGCCTTCTGTTTTATCTTTATCCCAGGTGATAGCTTCTATACCACCTGCTATTTCTTTATCAGGAAACATTCTTCCCTCAGGATATGCATCTACATATGGAAATTCAGCGTAATCCCATGAATGCCATATATCATACGCAACTTCCAGAGAACCCACATAATACATAACCAGCAAAAGACAAATAAGCGAAGGGACTAAAGACAATATACTCTGAAACAGAGCTTTCACATTCTTATATGAATCTTTTACTTTCCCTTTATAATGTTGGAATAATAACAGAAACAGGATAGGAAAAGTGATAAAGAAGATGGATTCGTGAATAAGCAACCCCAGTATAAAAAGTAGATTGATATATATTAGGTATAATTTAGGTTTGTTAACTATACAATAAATAATAAGGATGAAAAGAATTAAGATCAAATTATCCTTTCGCACCCAAAAATCATTTAGAATCGGATTACCTAAGAAAAAAACGAACGGAAGAACCCAAATGCAATAACCCTTTTTTAGGAAAGCCCTCACTATAAAAATTATTATCGCACAATAACATATCACACTGATACTTATTATTAAATAATAAGGAGATATATTTAAACTATTACATAATACATATAAAATTTCACCTGCAAGACCCCGTCTGACAAATCCTCCCTGATAATTAATCATCCATTCGCCCATATTCCAACTATCTCTGGTATAGCCTACAGACAATTGGTCATAAAATTGATATAGAAGAATTAAAACAAAAAAAACAAAATAGATTGTTAAATAGGTATCCTTTTTTAAAAGACATTTCAATATAGAAGGATACTTTTTTATACTATTTTTATTCATTTATATATTGTATTAACAACCATTAAATTAAAGATTCTAAAAACAAGAAGAATCTGACAAATAAATTTGAAAACTTACTCATAGTAATATAGGCTGAACTGGTAATAAAAGTGCTTATAAGATCTGAGTAAACATAGGAAAAACCAATGCATAGAGTAAGTATCATTATAGTGCCTTTAGAATTACCAATAGCATATCTTATTGTAAGATTAAAGAAATCTACACATTTGATATATATTCTAGGTGCAATCCCCAAGATATTCAGCCGGGGAATAAAATAATCAATCACAAAAGATGATACTACCCAAAAATAGATCCATCTCCCATAATCTACGGCTATTACATATAAAGGCAATAATGTACAAAATTGAAATATTAAAATATAAGAAATACCAATTCCATTATTCTTTTTGGGTTTTACAGCAAATATACAATCACCCAGTCTGTGAATATTAGACAAAACATAATATACGCTAAAGATACTGATCATTAACAAAAATGGAGCATATATATTATATGAAAAATAGTCCAGATACCAGCCTAGTTTTTCAAAAGCCGTCTGTGCTGTCCAGGAAAGGCCGTCTATAGCTGCTGGGATTTCCATTTCAGGATACATCCTGCCATCCGGATATAATTGATGGAAAGGAAATTCTACATGGTCCCATGAGTACCATATCGCTTCTGACATTTCCATATTTCCTTTATTAAGAATGATCAAGAATAAGCACACTAATGTCGGAAATATAGATAATATACTCAAGGTGACAGCTTTTAATAATTTGTTTGCAGATTCTTCTCTCTTCTTATAATACCCTGTTAGCAACAAAAATAATATAGGAAAAGTAAAAAAAAGAATAGATTCATGAATCAGCAAGCCAATTATAAAAACAAGATTTATATATATGAGGTAAAACTTGGGCCTTTTGGCTATCAGATAGATAATAAGGATAAATAAAAGCAAAAGGAGGCTATCTTTTCGAAGCCAAAAATTATTAATGATGGGATTTCCCAGAAAAAAGACAAAGGGCAAGACCCATATAGAATAACCTTTTTTCACAAAAGCCCTCACTATAAACACAATTACAAGAAGATATGAAAGAGAACTGACCCCGATGATTACATAATATGGATGAATATTAAAGTAATTATATAAATTCAATAAAATTTCACCTGGAAGCCCCCTTCTCACAAAACCGCCCTGATAATTGATCAACCACTCTGTCATTTCCCAACTGTCTTTAGTGAAACCAACAGTTAATTGATCATAAAAGCGGGATATTAAGATCAATACGAAGAAAACAAAATAGACAGTAAGGTAAGTCTCTCTTCTCAGTAAAAAATTCATAAGCCAAATACTACTATAGTCATCCAGACTTAATTGATATGGGGGGCGTTTCTTTTTAGCCGTTGTTTAAAGTAATAGAAAAGTACACTCAACGAGTTGGATATAGCCTTTTTCGACACACTGGGAGAAGGCGCTCTATAATGAATCGGGATTTCAGCATACCTCGTCTTACGAAGAAGGTAACGAAGCTCTGTCTGATAAAAGTGAGCCTTGGATAAAAGCCCGTAATCAAGGAATTTCTTCACTATAGATGCGTGAAATCCCTGATATCCGGAAGTCATATCATACATTTTAGTACCCAACAAAACATTAGACAAAATCGTACCTGACTTGGATATAAAAGTTCTTTTCCAGTTAGAGTCCCATATCGATCCCCCATTGATGAAACGACTACCAAAAGCACACTCATTGCCTTCATTAAGTACTCTTAGAAACATTGGAAGCGCTCTGGGATCGTGAGACAACCCTGCATCCATTTCTATAATAATTTCGTGTCCGTTATTTAATGCCTCACGATATCCTCGCAAATAAGCATCTACTACATTCCTGTTCTCCGGAGCCCAAACAGCAACAAAACGTTTATCTCTGTCTGACAAATCATTACAAAGTTCCAACGTATTATCTTTTGTTACATTATCTACAATAAAGTAAACTGTGCCACATTCCAGTTTGTCTAATTCATCGGTTAAGGTAGATACCAACGGCTGAAAATCTTCCGATTCATTTGCCATTGGTATTATTATTGCAAAGTTCTGTTTTCTCATTTTATATTATTAATTTCATGCAAATGTATGAAAAAATCTAAATTTTGAGGATTAAATATTCCATGATAAATTTTATGCTTCCCGTTTTTATCTACAAGCTTTACATTATTCTTTTATTGGTTTAATATCTGTTAGATTCCTAATTTCTGTTTTATCGAAAGGAGTCTCTTGATATACAAAATAATTGAGCCAATTATTAAATAAAAGGTTTGCATGTGCAGTCCATCGTACTACAGGCGAATTTTCAGGATTATCATTCTTATAATAATTATGGGGAATTCTAATTGGCAATCCTTTTTCTTTATCTCTTACATATTCGGTATGTAGCGTATAAGGCGCATATTCAGAATGTCCGGTCAGATAAAATTCGCGACCTCCTCTTGAAGAGACCACCCCTACGCCGGAAGCATCCGACTCTGCCAATATCTTTAGTTCATTATGTTTCAAAATATCATCTCTTGTTACAGTAGTATGCCGGCTATGTGGAATATAAAATTCATCATCGAATCCCCTAAATAAGGGAAAGGTCTTATCATGTATCGCATGTCTAAACACTCCAAACATTTTTTCAGGCAAGGGATATTTATTTACACCATAGAAGTGATACATCGCAGCCTGTGCAGCCCAGCATATATATAATGTAGAAGTCACATGTGTACGAGCCCATTCAAAAATAGATGATATCTCCGGCCAATATCTCACATTATTATATTCCAACAATTCAACAGGAGCACCGGTTATTATCATGCCATCGTAAAAATCATCTTTTACCTCGCTAAAGTTTTTGTAGAACATCAATAAATGTTCCTCAGGAGTATTCTTCGAAACATGTGTTTCTAACTTGAGGAAATCAACCTCAACCTGTAAAGGATTATTTGACAGCAATCTTATCAGATCCGTTTCCGTCGTGATTTTGATCGGCATCAAATTAAGTATAAGTACCCTCAAAGGTCTTATATCCTGTTGATCAGCCCTCAACTGGGTCATAACAAAAATATTCTCTTTCTTAAGAATTTCTATAGCAGGAAGATTATTAGGAATATTTACCGGCATCGCAATGTTGTTTTATAAGTCTGTACAAAGTTACAAAAATTAAATTTAAAGAAAACACGAGATATGCCTCCATACTCATTTATATCTGATCATTATATTTGTTTTCTTCACAGAATTACATTAGTTTTGTTTGTATTGAATGAATAACATATAACGCACCAATATTTTTTACACATACATTTGCTAAAATACAAAAAAGATGATTCAAAAATCATGTTTTTTTTGTACTTTTGTGCATCATAGGAGTAAATACATTTCTTTTTGACAAGACTTTACGTATTAAAAATACAGCAAAAGGACTTTTATTCTTATAATTCTATTCTCTCGATTTTATAATAGCTTTTATATATTAAGTAATGCAAAACACTGTAACGATCAAAGATGTAAAAGACATAGTCATTCGATTTTCCGGCGACTCAGGAGATGGTATGCAGTTGACAGGAACAATCTTCTCCAATCTCTCTGCTATCCTGGGTAATCAGATTGCTACTTTTCCCGATTTCCCTGCCGAAATCCGCGCTCCTCAAGGCACTCTGTCCGGTGTATCCGGCTTTCAGGTACATTTAGGAAGTCAAATCTATAATTCGGGAGAAAAATCGGACGTACTGGTAGCGATGAATCCCGCAGCATTAAAAGTAAATGCAAAATTCTTAAAAGAAGATTCTGTAATTATAACTGATTCCGACTCTTTTAGTAAAAGAGATCTTGAAAAAGCGCTTTTTGCAACAGAAAGTCCTTTTTCTGAATTGGGGTTAACCACACAACAAGTTATATCTGTACCCATCACTTCTCTGACTAAAGAGAGTTTAAAGGATATGGATTTAGATATGAAATCATGTCTGAGATGCAAGAATATGTTTGCATTAGGACTTATCTGTTGGTTATTTAATCGTCCGCTCGATGCTGCCAATCAGATGTTGTCTTCTAAATTTGCGAAGAAACCCAAATTGGTGGAAGCAAACTTAAAAGTACTGACGGATGGTTATAATTATGGACATAACACAGATATGTCAATTTCAACCTACCGTATAGAAACAGTAGACATAGAAAAGGGATTCTATACCGATGTGAACGGGAATGTGGCTACTGCGTATGGACTAATAGCAGCTTCTGAAAAATCAGGTAAGCCGTTATTTCTTGGATCATATCCAATTACCCCCGCAACAGATATATTGCATGAACTTGCAAAATTTAAACAACTTGGAGTAAAGGCCATACAGGTAGAAGATGAAATTGCCGGTATTTGTACGGCAATAGGAGCAAGTTTTTCCGGCTCCCTGGCTGCAACTTCAACATCCGGCCCTGGCCTGGCATTGAAAAGTGAAGCTCTCGGATTAGCCGTAATGGCAGAATTGCCACTTGTAGTTGTTGATGTACAACGAGGAGGGCCTTCTACAGGATTACCAACCAAAAGCGAACAAACAGACCTTCGGCAGGCATTATATGGTCGTAATGGCGAGAGTCCTTTAGTAGTGATGGCAGCCGCCAGCCCTACCGATTGCTTTGATATGACATACTGGGCTTCTAAGATTGCATTAGAACATATTACCCCCGTAGTCTTATTAACAGACAGTTACATAGCAAACGGCTCTTCTGCATGGCGTATTCCCGATATGGATAAATATCCTGCGATTGTACCGCATGACCAAAGTCTGGTCAGTGAAACAGAATGGCATAGTGCATTGCGTGATGATGTTAACTTTGCCCGTTACTGGGCTGCTGCAGGACTTAAAGGCTATACTCATCGTATAGGAGGTCTCGAGAAAGATTATGATACCGGAGCTATATCTACCGATCCTGCTAACCATCAGAAAATGACAGACGTTCGCCAGGCAAAAATTGATAAAATTGCCGACTATATCCCTCAACAGGAATTAATAGGCGGCGAAGATGCAGACTTATTAGTTGTTGGATGGGGAGGTACCTACGGCCATTTACGCGAAGCTGTAGAAAAGATGAATGAGGATGGGCAAAATGTAGCATTAGCTCATTTCAGATTTATTAGCCCTTTACCTGAAAATACAGCTGTATTACTCAAAAAATTCAACAAAATAGTTGTAGCAGAACAAAATAACGGACAATTTGCAGGATATCTGATAGAAAAAATTCCGGGACTGCAAGTTTCCAAATACAATAAAGTAGAAGGACAACCTTTTAATGTATCAGACCTCATTGAGGCATTTACTAACAAGTTGGAGGAGAAATAACATGGATATAGATATGAAAATGGCCCTTTATACGGCTAAAGATTATAAAAGTGATCAATATGTACGCTGGTGTCCGGGGTGTGGTGATCATGCCCTACTAAATTGCCTGCACAAGGCTATGGCCGAATTGAGTATTGAACCACATATGACTGCTGTTATTTCCGGTATCGGCTGTTCATCACGCCTGCCTTATTATATGAATACATATGGATTTCATACCATTCATGGGCGTGGAGCTGCTATTGCAACGGGAGTTAAAACAGCGAAACCTGAACTATCTGTCTGGCTGGCTACAGGTGATGGAGATTGTCTCGCCATTGGCGGGAATCATTTTATTCACGCAGTACGCAGAAATATTGATCTGAATATCCTATTATTAAATAATAAAATATACGGTTTAACCAAAGGTCAGTTCTCCCCAACATCAGATCGAGGCTTTGTAACTAAATCTTCGCCTTATGGTACTGTCGAAGATCCGTTCCATCCTGTCGAGTTGGCATTGGGAGCCAGAGGAAACTTTTTTGCGCGTTGTATTGATGTTGACCTTGCTACCACAACCCAGGTATTGGTTGAGGCCGCTAAACACAAAGGGACTTCTGTAGTAGAAGTACTTCAAAACTGTGTTATTTTTAATGACGCCATCCATGAAAACATCGCAGATAAAGCCTGGCGCGCTGAACGTACAATCATGCTAAAACATGGGGAAAAGATGATTTTTGGAGCTAATAAAGATAAAGGCATCGTATTGGATGGATGGAATCTGAAAACTATAACTATAGGACAAGACGGATATACACTGGATAATGTATTAGTTCATGATGCAAAAATGCAGGACAATACATTACACCTAAAACTTGGACTGATGCGTCTTGAAACGGGACTTCCTGTTGCTTTAGGTGTTATAAGAGATGTAGAAGCTCCGACTTACGACAGATGTGTAAAAGAACAGATAGAAGAAGTACAAGCAAAAAATCCAATCAGAACATTGAAAGATTACCTGATGAGCAAGGATGTTTGGGAAGTAAAATAATAAAACCTCTATAAACTAAAAAACAGTATTGGAATCCCCAATACTGTTTTTTTATGCTTAAATATTTATCTATCTAATTAGCATATTCTTTACATCCGAATTGGTAAGGAATTTAGCAAATTCAATATCATTTACAATTTCGCTACTTGACAACCCTCTATCCATAGCAGATTTCAGATTACCAACTACGCCTGATGTATTATTAGTCCTCGCAGCAACAATAGCTGACAAGTAATAGGTAGTAGCATCTTTACTTGTAATTCCATTTAATGTTTGCTCTGCCTTATTATAGTTTTTAGTCAATATTTGGGCTAATGCTGCATTATTTGTTTTCGCATTGCCAAACGACTGAGCAGCTCTGCTATAATCACCCTTTTGAATATAAAGCAATCCCATAGCTTCTCCGATAGAGTTTGCACCGGAAGCATTTCCCAATAATTGTTCAGCTTTTGAAGTATTGCCTTGAGCTAAAGCAAGTAATGCCTGATTCATATTTGCTTCAGGAGCATTAGATGCTACCTGTGCAGCTTTATTGAATGCATTAGTTGCTTTATCAGTTTCTCCATTTTGATAATACAAAGCTCCCAGGTTATTCCATCCACGATAATCTGTTGGGAATTTTTGAGTAACGTATGTATATACTTTCTCTTTAGAAACGCCATCCAGATTAGCACTATACAGTAATTCTTCTACTGTCAGGTCTCCCATATTGGATGTAGCAGCTTTTTTCAGT
>JAITVH010000155.1 GCA_031285905.1 Prevotella sp. | reverse complement strand
ACTGTTGACTGTTGACTGAAAAAGTTGTCAGATATGTCAGGTTTTAACAAGTAGTAAGTATTGAGTATAAAGGGCTTCTGATTGTTAACTGATGACTGTTGACTGTTAACTGATATGTGTTACTTTTGTTACTTTTTATTTTTAACCACGGAGTAGAAGGAGTAACACGGAGTTTTTTATGAACGGGATGCTTCACTCCGTTCAGCATGACAGAATCCGGCACTGTTGACTGATGACTGTTAACTGAATTTTCTGTCAGATGTGTCAGATTTTAACATTGTATGGACAATAAATGCGAATTTTATAAATAATTATAACTGTCATTTTTTTATGCGCTTACCTCATATTATTTTTATCATTTTTAATCGTATTTTTGTAAAGCGAATTTATTCATTATAAAATAATCGTCTTAAAATAAAGAAATGGGAAAAGTTTTAATTATCGGAGCCGGAGGTGTTGGCACAGTTGTGGTACACAAAATTGCCCAGAATATGGATGTCTTCACTGAAATAATGCTGGCCAGCCGGACAAAATCGAAATGTGACGCTATAGCTGAAGCCATAGGTGGGAATAAAATACAGACAGCACAGGTTGATGCCGACAATGTTGAAGATTTGAAGAGGCTATTTAATTCTTTCAAACCGGAACTGGTTATCAATGTCGCATTGCCTTATCAGGACCTTACAATTATGGATGCCTGCCTTGCTTGCGGTGTCAATTATCTGGACACAGCTAATTACGAACCGAAAGAAGAAGCTAAATATGAATATAGCTGGCAATGGGCTTATCAAGAGAAATTTAAAGAAGCCGGACTTACAGCAATCCTTGGTTGCGGGTTCGATCCCGGAGTAACCAGTGTGTTCACAGCCTATGCCGCCAAACATCACTTCGACGAGATACATTACCTCGACATCGTAGATTGTAACGCTGGTGATCATGGAAAAGCTTTTGCAACGAACTTCAACCCGGAAATTAATATACGTGAAGTTACCCAGAAAGGTAAATACTGGGAAGATGGTAAATGGGTGGAGACAGAGCCTCATGCCATACATAAGCCATTGAATTACCCGAACATCGGTCCAAAGGAATCATACGTGATCTATCATGAAGAATTGGAGTCACTCGTGAAAAACTTCCCTACACTGAGACGTGCCCGTTTCTGGATGACATTCGGACAAGAGTATCTCACACATTTGCGTGTCATACAGAATATAGGTATGGCGCGTATCGATCCTATTATTTACAACGGAGTGGAAATCGTACCTATCCAGTTTCTGAAAGCTGTATTGCCTGACCCAGGAGAACTCGGAGAAAATTACACAGGCGAAACATCTATCGGATGCCGTATCAAAGGTATTAAAGATGGAAAAGAACGTACATATTATATCTATAACAATTGCTCCCACGAAGCAGCCTATAAAGAAACCGGCGCACAAGGGGTAAGCTATACTACAGGTGTACCGGCAACCATAGGCGCAATCATGTTTATGAAAGGCCTTTGGCGCAAACCGGGAGTATATAACGTAGAAGAATTTAATCCGGATCCGTTTATGGAACAGTTGAATAAACAAGGTCTGCCTTGGCACGAACTGTTCGATGTAGATCTGGAAATGTAATCAGATACATAAATTGGAAGTCCCTTTTTGAAGATTCTTTTTTTAGTATAAAACAAATCAATTATCTCAAAAAAGTATCTATCTTTGTAACAATAATATAATAAAGATTGTCATGAGAAAATATATGCGAGATCATCATTTTATACCCGAAGATAATCTATTTATTTGTAATAACGATTTTGATATATAGATAGTTTATCCTCGAAAAAGTTCTCTTTTTCGGGGATTTTTTTGATATCAACAAAGTTCTTAATAATATATTATCTCAGTAGAATTAGTTATCGCATTTAAACTTAATGAAGTAATAAATAGGTCTGTGACCTTAAAAACCGGATTAAATATATGTGCAACAAAAGCCTGGTATCCATTACTGATTATTCCAGAGAAGATATTCTGAGAATAATCAACCTGACTAAAAAGTTTGATGAAAACCCTAACCGAAGATTACTGGAAGGAAAAGTCTGCGCCACGCTTTTCTTCGAACCCTCTACGCGTACACGCCTTAGCTTTGAAACTGCGGTAAACAGACTGGGGGGACGCATTATTGGCTTTTCCGATGCTGCAACTACCAGCTCTTCGAAAGGGGAAACCCTCAAAGATACGATTGCAATGGTAAATAATTATGCCGATATCATTATTATGCGCCATCATCTGGAAGGTGCTGCACGCTATGCTTCGGAAGTATCTTCTATACCAATCATCAATGCAGGGGACGGAGCCAACCAGCATCCGACACAAACGATGCTCGACCTCTACTCTATATTTAAAACGCAGGGCACTTTGGAGAATCTCGAACTAACAGTGGTCGGAGATTTGAAATACGGACGCACCGTACACTCTCTTATAATCGGGATGTCTCACTTCAATCCTACATTCAACTTTGTAGCCCCTGAAGAATTAAGACTACCTGAGACATACAAGAATTTCTGCGATACGCATGGTATCAGATATAAAGAATACACAGACTTCTCTCCCGAAGTAATAAACAACGCAGACATACTATACATGACCCGTGTGCAACGCGAACGCTTCACAGACCTGATGGAGTATGAAAAAGTGAAGAATGTGTATATTCTCAAGAAAGATATGATAGCGGACACTAAAGAGAATCTGAGAATACTGCATCCCCTTCCTCGTGTCAATGAAATACAACAGGATGTGGACGACAGCCCTAAGGCCTACTATTTTGAGCAGGCAAGGAACGGAGTATTCACCCGCGAAGCCGTTATATGTGATGCGTTGAATATTAATGTAGAATAATTGCAATTAAAGACATGAAAGAACAAAGGAAAGAATTACAGGTAGCTGCTCTCTGCAATGGCACAGCTATAGACCATATACCTTCAAATGTAGTTTTCAAAGTAGTTTCACTACTCGAACTTGAAAAGCTAAGCAATCCTATTACCATAGGCAATAATCTGGAGAGCAAAAAGATGAATACCAAAGGCATCATCAAGATTTCGGACAAATTCTTTGAAGAAGAAGTCATTAACAAGATAGCCCTGATTGCGCCCAATGTTGTATTAAACATTATTAAAGACTATACAGTCGTGGAGAAGAAACGAGTTATCCTCCCTCAGAAGATAAAGGGCATAATGAAGTGTAACAACCCCAAATGTATTACCAACAATGAACCCATGCCTACAAAATTCGATGTTATCGACAGAG